>JBDUBN010000259.1:0-4401 GCA_040004085.1 Novosphingobium sp. | reverse complement strand
TTGCCCGCCCGGTTCCCGACATGGGCGCCGTTCTGGGCGGGGTCCGATGCCGATGAAATCGCCGCGATCTCGCACGCACCCACCGCATAGATTGCCCTGGTTTGTGGGTGATCAATGGTTGGCCGATCTGCGAAATCGTCGCGGAATGATGCGGACATCGTAAATGCGATCACATCGCCAAAAATTGGCCAGTTGAATGGAGCGAGGTTATCAAACAGCTGTTAGCTTGAAAGCGTCGGCAGAAAGCCTGCGCAAAGCGCAATAGAGGGGGAGGTCATTATGACACCGAAAAAATTGCTACTAGCATTTACTAGCCTGACGACTTTGATTTCAGCGCAAGCCGTGCAAGCCCAAACTACGGCACCTGCTGCCGAAGAAGCGAACAACGGCGATATCATCGTAACAGCGCGTCGGCGTGAGGAAACACTGCTGAACGTTCCACTTTCAGTGACCGCACTGTCGCAGAGTGCTTTGACCGCCAAAGGCATTTCCAGCGCTCTGGACCTGGGTTCAACAGTCCCGTCACTGACGATTACCACTGCTGGCGGCTTTCGCTCATTCCTCGCCTATTCCATCCGCGGACAGCGCACTGGCGAGACCCAGTTGCTGACTGACCCGCCCGTCGGACTGTACTTCGCTGAAGTAAACCAGCCGCGCACTCTCGGGTTTGGCACGGCCTTCTTCGATCTTGAGAGCCTGCAGGTATTGAAGGGCGTTCAGGGAACCTTGTTCGGACGCAACAACACCGGCGGTGCCGTTCTGGTCACCCCGGCAGCGCCGAAGAAGGACTTCGACGCCTCGATCAAGGGTCAATACGGCAATTACAACATGGCTGACGTCGAAGGCATGGTAAACGTCCCGCTAGAGGGAATCGGCGCGCTTCGCGTGGCTGGGAAGTATCATCGCCGTGACGGGTTCATGATCGATCAGACCAATGGCCGCGATTACAGCAACCAAAACTATTATGCCCTCCGCGGCTCGCTACTGCTCGAACCCAGCTCCTCTATTTCCAACCTGACGATCGTGGACTACGTCAATTCAGACGACCACGGCACCGGTCTGGTAGGCGATTTTTCGCAAGCAACTGGCGCGCTGGGAGCCTATGGGCTTATCAACCTCGCCTATGGCGGTGCCTTTGGCGGCACACCCAACACACCCGGAAATGTCATTCCCAACAGCCCGGCATTCGGCTCCTTTGCTGGGAAAACGGTGTACACCCCGGTTACCAACGTTGCCGCGCAGATTGCTGCCCAGGCGGCGATCCGCAACAGCTCCAATCCTTATCGTATCCTTGGAACCACGATCGGCACGGGCGGAACGTTTGACCTGCCGAATGCCGCGCGAACCGGCGCCAACACGGCAGGTAATTTTTCGTTCGAAAAGGTCAACAACCTTGGCATAACCAACAAGACCACGTTCGACCTTGGCGGTGCCAAGCTGAAAAACATCTTCGGCTATCGCAAGATCAAATCTCAAGTATATGGCGACCTTGACGGATTGCCGGGCAATTTCATCAGTTCGAACCAGTACAAGGATATCCAGGAATACAGCGAAGAACTGCAGCTTCAAGGCAATGCCTTCGACAACAAGCTCGAATACACGACTGGCCTGTTCTACTTTGTCGAGAAGGGCCGTGACGGTTCGGTCTCTGCCCAGTTCCCCGAACTGTCCACGGCTTTTGGCGTCCCAGCAATTGCCGGCTTCTTGCTGACCGGAAACCGCGGTTACGGCACAGCAACAAGCTACGCCGCTTATGGGGCTATCACTTACTCCCTGTCCGACCAGTTCAAGTTCTCTGGCGGTCTGCGCTATACCCATGACAAGCGCTCGGTGAATGCCGCCGCTATCGGATCGAAAATCACCAGCGGCCTGCAGTTTCCACAGTGCACCTTTGACTTGAAGGGCCTGGACAACGTCGCCGGGACTGCCGACGATCTGACCATCCTGCCGGATTGCACCGTTCATACCGAGAAGAGCTGGGAGGCGCTGACTTATGACGCGACCCTGCAGTGGCAACCGAACACGTCGACGTCGGCTTATGCGTCGTTCCGCAAAGGCTTCCGCGCGGGCGGGTATTCACTCCGGGCATCAAACGCCGCCACACTCCAGCCGTTCGAGCCTGAAACCGTGTACGAATACGAACTCGGCCTGAAGAACCGCGCCGAAATGGGCGGCGGCGTACTGACGACCAGTGCCGCAGTGTTCTATCAGGACTATCGCAACGTTCAGGTACAAAACCCGGCGGTTATCAACGGCCTGGTGGCCACGGTAATCCAGAACGTCGCCAAGGAACGCATCCTGGGCGGTGAACTCGAAGCGAACTTGCGGGTTGAGAACTTCGACTTCGGAGTTAACTATGCCTATGTCGATGTGAAGGTTCTGAAAACGAGCCCTGCGCTTGCCAGCACCTTTGGGCAAATCGGTATTCCAAAGCACCAGGTCAACGTCAACGCTGCCTGGCATCTGCCAATCGGCGCGGAAAAGGGTGATCTGGTTGTCAGCGGAAACCTTGGGTTCAAGAGCGCCCAGCATCTCGACGACAAGGATCTTGGCGCAGACGAAAAGGCCTATACCCTCATCAACCTTCGGCTCGACTGGAACAACGTGCTTGGCTCCAAGTTCAACGCCGGCGTGTTCGTCAATAACCTGACCAAGACAGTCTACCGCGTTGGCGTCCTTTCCATTGTTGCGGAAACTGGGTCTGGTGCCTCTGCCTACGGCGATCCGCGCATGTATGGCATGTCGCTCGGCTACAAGTTCTAAAGTGACAATTATCCCGCGCTGCTAACGCGGCACGGACAGGTATATAGTCGGCATGGCCCTCTGATCAGGCGGTTGGTTCCAGAACCAACTCCCGATCAGGGGGCCATGTCCGTCAATGAAACTCCATTTTGTATTCATAGGATCGAAGACTTCAAATTCCCGCTAACGCATTGAAATAAATATGCCAGATGGGTCCATTACCTAAACCTCTGATAATAGGCGGTTTGTACTACCGCTACTTTTGGCAAAAGTGGGACGGAAACCCCCACTCGTCGCATGTAACGGTGGCTTGGGAAGATTTCCCTTGCAGCCGAGCGATCCTTTTGGTTCTACCATTAGACAAAGGCGACCAGACATTGGATCGGTCGCTATCCACCGAGCAATCGAAAGGGATGGCAAAATGGCGAGAGGACTGGAAGGCAAGAGCGTCAAATCGGCACGACGCGTGCTGGAAGTGCTGGAGTATTTCAGCGCCGGTGCCGCCGAAGTGACGGTGATGGAAATGTCCCGCGCGCTCGATTACCCGCAGTCGAGCACCTCGGAATTGCTCAGCAGTCTGGTCACTCTGGGGTATCTCAATCACGACAGGTACCGGCGCACCTTCCGCCCGACCGTTCGGGTTGCTGCCATCGGCGGCGCGGTAGGGCCCGATATCTTCCGGCGCGGTGCACTGATGGACGTGATCGACGACGTGCATGAGGAAACCGGTGCAATCGTTGTGGTCGCCATGGCCCAGCGCGGGGTTCTGCACCATGTTCACGTGGCAGGCTGTTCGCTGCCCCTGAGCCAGCGGTCGCCCGGGCCAATACTGCATTCCGCCTTGGGCCAAGCCCTGCTGGCCGCCACCCCGGATGCTGAGGTGCGGAACCTCCTTCACCGTCTCAATGCCGAATCACCGCCCGGCGATGCGGTTTCCCCGGCGACATATCTGGCAGAACTCGCGTTCGTACGGGACCGCACCTTTGCCCTTGCCCCGGCGTTCGGCGGGATGATGCTGGCCACCCTGGTGCCCTATGTTCAGCCGGATCCATTGGCGATCGGCGTGGTTACACCCGGCCAGCACAACCCGGCCACGAACGAGATCTTGCTCGCTTGCCTCAGCAGTGCGTTCCGCCGCCACCTTGCCCCCTCGCCCGCCATCCGGCAAGAAGCCCTGACCGCGCACCCGGCCCTCGCCTGACCAAACGCCCCAAACGCTACGGAGACGACATGCAGACCTACCCGATGATTGACCTGGTCGTGAAGCGTAAGCCAGCCCTCGCAGCGGGCGCAGCCGTCCTCGTGTTTATCCTGTTCGCCGGGGCTGCGCTGCAGTTGGCCGCTCCGGCGCTGCTGGTCCCGGCGATCATCGTCGCGGGCGTGGTGTGGTTCCTCGTCATGCTGCTGGGCGAGATCGTTCAGGTGATCGCGGAAACCTTGCTGCCCCGGTAACCTCGGTAATCGCGTTGCTGATCGCACTCGCGATCAAGGCAGCCAAACCGCTCGCCAAGCCGCTCCTCCGCTGGCACACCGTAATGCACGGGAAAGGCCTGAAGGAGCGGGTAAAACCATGCGCTACAGTCTATTTGGCCGTTCTGGCCTAAGGGTCTCGGACTTGTGTCTAGGCACGATGAACTTCGGCAACGCCGATTGGGGCAT
>JBDUBN010000022.1:0-14949 GCA_040004085.1 Novosphingobium sp. | reverse complement strand
TCACTGTCACAGCAATGCTTTTGCTATTCTCGCGACGCCCCAACGAAAGCGCGTCTCCGCTGTCAGCGCGGCCCGCGCCAAACGCTTTCTCAGATCGCGCACGCTCACCAGAAAAGTTTTGCCAGACGTGGGGTCACGACGGAAAGCTCCAGACCGTGCATTGCAGCGTTCAACGAGAACCCACTGTCACTTGGCAAATTTTCAAACTTGCCAATCGTCATATGGCGCGCCCTTGGATACCCGCCATTCCAACCGCTCGGCAACGGATGTACGGATCGGTTCGCCAACTCGGATTTTACGCCATGTATTATAACTGATTCCATATTGCGTCATCAGAGCGCTGCTCGTCTGCGCACTTATATTGGCTGACATGCGATCGACAACGTCCCGAGATACAGTTCGCATGGCGGCTGTGCTCATTTTCCCATTCAATTCAAATCCAGCAAGTCCCTCAAACCGGTTGGACGAGCAGCGTCATCGCGCTGCCCGTCCACTCGCTCAGAATGATACCCGGACACCCATCGTGATATAGCGCCCGATCGGATCGTAAGCGCTGCTCGCGGCGGTGGTAAACGTCGTCACGGGCGGCGGCGAAGTTGGCGGATCGCGATCGAACAAATTGGCGATCGACAGATAGACTTGTTGCTTCCCGCCTCCGATCTTCAAATTATAGGTGGCTGTGACATTGGTATAGAAAACTGCGGGTGTCGTGTTGTCGTTAATATCCACGCCTTCCACACGCGTCGCATCAAGCTTCGCGGCACCGATGAAACGCTCTTGGACAAACAGCGACAAGGCGTCGTTTGACCAGGTACCTTGCAGAATCCCACTCCACTTCGGAGTGATGGTTTCACCAAGCCCCTCGCGCACTGGCGAGCCAGGCGTTTCCGAATTGTTCGCCGTGGCGTGGTTGCCGACAAGCCGAAGGGTAAAATCGCCACCGGCCAGTGGCGTGCGATACGTCAGTTCGAAGTCGATGCCCGCGACGGTCTGGTTCGCTAGGTTAAGGTTCGGGCGCAGAATGGAAAGCGAGCCCGAAGGCAATACCGTGATGTTGGCACACTGTGTCTGATTGCCCGCCGCGCATTCATCCACCACGCGCTGCTCCGCGAGCGTTGTGATCGCGTCCTTCAGCTTGATCCTGTAATAATCAACCGAGGCCTGGAAGCCGGGAAGCCAACCGGGCTGATAGATACCGCCAAAAGTGATGGTGCGTGCCCGCTCGGGTGACAGGTTGGGATTACCAGTCGCAAAATTAACTTGTGGCGTGGTCACCCCTTTATAGACGACGTTTCCGTTCAACTGCGTAGCTGGGTTGAACAATTCGAGCAGGTTTGGCGCCCGAATGTCCTGCGACACCGTGCCGCGGAAACGCAACGGATCGATGACCTGCCAGCTTGCACCGACCTTCCACGTCGTGACGCCGCCGGACGTGCTGTAATCTGCATGCCGCACGGCCCCGTTGATATCGAGCGAGCGTGCGATGACGCTGTCCTTCAACACGGGTACGTTGACCTCGAGATAGCCTTCCTTGATGTCGTATGCGCCGGAAAATGGCAGGGGATTGAAGAAGCGATAAGGCCCTTGGCGGCCGTTGAGGGCCGCAGGGCCACCGCGGATCCCCGTAAAGTCGATCCGCGTCGGCGACAGGGCGTCGCTAAGCTGTCGGGCGCTTTCCTTGCGATATTCCAGACCGGCCGCGACAGCGATCGGCCCGGCAAGCTGGATGGTATCGCCCAGATCGCCGCGGATATTTGCCGCGAAGACCTGTTGCCGCAGCCGTAGGTTAAGCACGTTGTCGCCGGTGACATAGTCGGTGATCGCCTGGTTTGCGGCCTGCGGCCCGAACAAGTTGCGCGGGGTGCAACCGGGGTCGAGGCCGGAGAGCGTCGAGCGGCACACGATCTGCCCGTTCGCCGGGTTCACGACCGCATCGGCCGATGCGTAAAGCGGTCGGGCGAGCGTCAGGTTGTTCGACCGCAATTCCTGATCCGACTGGCCGAAATTGTACGATGCGTCGTACTTCCATGGACCGCCCAAATCGCCGCGCACGCCAAGCGAGGCGTGATAGACGTCAATCGTCGATTCGTTCTCGGCAAGCGGCAACTCGCCCTCGAAACGACCGAGCTGGAACGACTGGATGTTTGCCGTGACCATGCGCGCCCGAACGTCGGCGGGAAGGTAGGCATTGTCACGAAAGATTGTGTAGGCCGCCGCCGATCCAACGTTCTGGCTGACGAAGGCACCTTGATTGGTATGGCTGCGTGCGTAAAGCCCCTCGGCGAAGATCGTCGCGACCGGCGCAATCTCGAATTCGACGCGGGCAAACCCGTTATACCGTTCCTGGGTGGGCTGGAGACCAATGTTTGCGCGCGCGCCATCGCCGCCGCTCTGGAACGCTGTACCGGTGATCGTTCCGTAGTTGAACGGGCTCGAGACGCCACCGGTCAGAAACTGCGTTCCCCGCAACGGTCCGGCGCTGATAAGACCGCCGAATGTGCCGATCGAACTGCGGATCGAGGGGATAATCAGGTTGCGCGGCAGCGCCCCAGCCACCGGGTTGACGATCTGCCCCGCATTGTCATCGAACCAGTCGCGATTCGTAACCTGATCGGC
Source organism: Novosphingobium sp. (assembly GCA_040004085.1). Lineage (GTDB taxonomy): Bacteria > Pseudomonadota > Alphaproteobacteria > Sphingomonadales > Sphingomonadaceae > Novosphingobium. The sequence goes on along the minus strand of JBDUBN010000022.1, from coordinate 12,333 downwards.
GCGCAGACCCTTCTGATAGAAATAGTCCGCGCCCGCGACGAAGCGCAGGCGATCGTCCATCGCGGAGGTGCCGTACGCCAGCGAACCTCCCGCCGACGGCAGGTCGCCGTGCGTCGAGATACCGCCGAGCGCCTCCGCCTTAAAGCCTTTCAGCTTCGTATCGAGCACGAAGTTGACGACGCCTGCGACTGCGTCGGATCCATAAGCAGCAGAGGCGCCGCCGGTCACGACATCGACGCGGCTAACCAACCCTTGCGGGATGATGTTGATATCGACCGAACCGCCACTGTTAGTCGCCGGCAACCGACGTCCGTCCAAAAGGATCAGTGTGCGTTGTGCGCCCAGGCCGCGCAGATTCAGCAAATTCTGGCCGCTGCTGCCGCCGCGGCTGTTGGTAGTCGACGGGCTGGACGTCTTCGTACTACCGCTGAACGCGGGGAGCTGGTTAAGACCGTCGGCGAGGTTGGTCGGCGCGGATTCGCGTAACTGCTCCGAACTCGCCATCGTCACCGGAGTCGGCGTCTTGAAGCCGGTCGCGGTACGACTGCCGGTGACGACGATCTCGCCGTCGGTCGCCTCCTGCGCCGGCGCAGTGCTTTCGGCCGACTGAAGATTGCCGGTCGGTGTCGCGGGATCGGCTGGCGCGGTCGTCGCCGGGGAATTGGGCATGTTCGACGCATCCTGCGCGCCCGGGGTCGGCACAGTCTGTTGCGCGATGGCCGGGGTCGCGATGGCCAGTGCAAGCGGTGCGAGCGCGCTGCCATAGGCGAACATCGCCTTTCTGTTGTTCCAAATCATGATCTCTCTCCCTGTTGCTTTTTGATTTTTCGTTTATCGCCGTCGCGTGTCAGGCTGGCGCCACCTTGTTACGGTTGATGCGGTCGCCGATCAGCAGCGCGAGCAGCGACAGCAGGGCCGCTGCGGCGCACCAGGCGCCGGGGATCGCCTTGTCGCCGGTCGCGCCGATCAGCGCGGTGCTGATCGCCGGCGTGAAGCCGCCGAAGATCGCGGTCGCCGTGCTGTAGGCCAAGCTGAAGCCGACGGTGCGGACGTGCGCGGGGATCACCTCGGTCAAATAGACGATGAATGCGCCGTTATAGGTCGCGTAGATCGCGGCCAGCAGCAGTTCGACTGCGAGCAGCTTGCCGAACGTCGGCGCCGCGACCAGCCAGCTCATCAGCGGGTAGGCCAGCACCGCGGCGAGCACGGTCGCGGTAATCAGCAATGGCCGGCGCCCGACCCGGTCTGACAAGGCCCCCATCGTCGGCAGCAGGATGAAGTTGGTCAGGCCGACGCAGGCGGTGACGAACAGGCTCTCGCCCGACCCCAGGTTCAGCACCTTGGTGCCGAAGGTCGGGGTGTAGGCTGTAATCATGTAGAAGAAGACCGTGGTCATCACCGCCATCAGCGCACCCTGCAGCACGATGCCCCAGTTGGCGCCGATGATCCGCATGATCTGGCCGATCCGGGGATGTTCCTTGCGGTTGAGGAAGGCGTCGGTTTCCTCGACGTGGCGGCGGATGACGAACAGGAACGGGATCATCACGCAGCCGATGATGAACGGCACGCGCCAGCCCCATGCCTGCATCGTCTCCGGCGACAGGCTGGTCGAGACGAGGAGACCGATCAGTGCGGCGAAGACGACCGCAGCCTGCTGGCTGGCGGATTGCCACGAGGTGTAGAAGCCCTTGCGGTGCGGCGGCGCGATCTCGTTGAGATACACCGAGACACCGCCCACCTCGACCCCCGCCGACAGCCCCTGGACGAGGCGCCCGGCAAGGATGATGAGCGGTGCTGCCAGCCCGATCTGGTCGTAGGTCGGCGTAATCGCGATCGCCAGCGTGCCCAGTGCCATCAGGCCGAGCGTGAGGAGCAGACCCTTGCGCCGCCCGTGCCGATCGACATAGGCGCCCAGCACCAGCGCACCAACCGGCCGCATCAGGAAGCCCGCGCCGAACGTCATCAGAGTCAGCAACAGCGAGGCGGTGTCGCTTCCCGTGGGGAAGAACGCCTTGGCGATGTATGAGGCGTAATAGCCGAACACCATGAAATCGAACATTTCGAGAAAGTTGCCGCTGGCGACGATAAAGATCGACTTGAACGCCGATCTTTTCTTGTCCGACCCCACGGCAGCAAAGCCGTCGGACGGCATCGTGGTGCCGCTCGTGTTTATGATCATTTTCGAGCCCTTCGTGATGCTGGCTCCAGTCCGCTGGCGCGGATCACGGCATCGGCTTTGGGTGAGGATAGATAAGACAACAGCGCACGCGCCTGTGTCTGGTGCGCCGAATAGGCTACGACGCCGCCGGAGAAGGCAGTGACTTTTTGCAAATTGTCGGGCAGCAAACCGACAATTCGAATGCCCTTGACGGGCTTCAACTCGCTTAGTTGCTGGAAACCGATTTCGGCGTCACCGCGCGCGACGATCTCGCCGACCGGCGTTGCCGGTATCGTGCGACCCTTGGGTAGGATCTGCGCGGCGATGCCGAGCCGGTCGAGCATCGTCGACTGAATATAGACCCCGCTGGCGCTGTCGGACCATGCTACCGAACGGGCCTTCAGCAGTGTCGCGCGCAGGGCTTCTGCGGTAGCGATGTCTGGCAGCGGCGCGCCAGCCTTGATGGCTACGGCGATCCGCGACAGCCCAAGATCGATTTCGGTCCCCTTTATGATCACGCCGTTCGCAGCGAGACGGTCAAGGGAAGACCGTGCAAGAATCACGACGTCGGCAGACTCGCGGCGCGCAAGTCGGGTAGGAATCGCGTTGGCTGTCTCACCCATTGATGGACCATGCCCAATGATGATGTGCGTGCCGGTTTTGGCCTGATAGCGCGCCGCAAGCGTGTCGAATGCCGCGTTGAATCCGCCCGACGTGAAGACATATAGTTGGCGATCATTGATCGATGCGGGCTGAATCGTTTGACAACCAAACAGCAGCGGCACGACGAGCAGCGCCGCGAATCCGGAGCGAGCGGCGCGCGCAAGAACAGCAATTTTGCTTACTGCCGTTGACGATATGATCATGCCGTTCATTGCTCTCCTGTCCCGCGCCGGCTTATGTCCGGTCACATTTGTGTTGGCGGAGTCTCAAAACTCGCTGGCCGATCGCGATAAGATCGGTTGGCACACGATCAATCAAATGCAATGATCGGTCCATGTGATGCGTGATGCGCATTAAAGAGAGCGAATGAGCCGAATTCTGCGCCAATTATACGTCCAGATGATGCTCGCGATCATTCTGGGCACAATTGTCGGTCATCTCTGGCCAGCATTTGGCGTGAGCCTGGCGCCGCTCGGCATTGCGTTCGTGAAGATGATGCGGATGATGGTGCCACCAATCCTGTTCTGCACGATCGTCGACGGGATCGTGGCGCACGGCGGTGCAAAACGAACGGGATCGACAGTGGCGCGAGCGATCGCGATCTTCCTTGCGATCACTATCGCCGCCTTGCTGTCGGGTATCGCTGTCGCCACGGTTATCCAACCGGGTTTCGGGCTCTCGCTTCCTGCGCTGCCGAAGGGGACCGACGTCGGCGCCATGTTGCAAACGCCAAATATCGACGGGCCCGGCGGCTTTCTCCTGCGTATGGTGCCGGACACCTTCTTCTCCGCGTTTACCGCTGGCGACGCGCTGCCGGTGTTGTTCATCGCCGCGCTTGTCGGCTTCGGCTTGTTGCGGATCGGCCCGGCCGGAGAACCTATCGCTCGCGCAATCCAAGGACTGACCCAGCTTCAGTTCGCGATCTTCTCGTTCCTGATCCGCGTCGCACCGGTGGGCGCGTTCGGAGCGATCGCGTATACCGTCGGCGCCTTCGGAATCGGCTTCCTCGGTTCGCTGGGCGTGCTGGTCGCCACCCTGGCACTGGCCTGCCTGCTTCTGGTCTCATTGCTGTTGGCCGTCGTGAGGCTTCGCACCGGCGTTTCGCCATTCGCCCTCTTGCGACACTTCCGGGAGGAGCTGCTGATTGTCCTTGGAACCTCCTCATCGGAGGTGGTCTTGCCGCGGTTGATGAGCAAGCTGGAAATGCTGGGCGTGCCAAAGGGCGTGGTAGGGCTGGTCGTACCGCTCGGCTACACACTCAATCTCGCAGGCACTGCTGTCTATCTGGTCGTGGCAACACTGTTCCTGGCGGAAGCCCTCGACATCACGCTCTCACCCGGTCGCATCCTGCTGTATCTCGGCGTGATGCTCGCAACCTCCAAAACCGCTGCGGGCGTTACAGGCAGTGGTTTCTCGGCGCTGCTGCTCACGTTGTCGTTGATGCCGGACATACCGATCGGCGCGGCCGCCATGCTGATCGCCGTCGACCGCATCCTCTCGACGATCCGCGCGATCACAAGCGGGCTCGCCAATATCAGCGCGACACTCCTCGTGGCACGGTGGGACGGTGCCGTTCTCTCAACTTTCAACTCAACCTTGCCGCTTCCTGCCAAGCCGCCATCAGCAAACTGACGAGCCGGGCGGCGGCAGGTGAGATCGGCGCGGCCGGGCGCTTCAGCAACCCGATCGTGCGGACGATCGTCGGTGAAGCTAAAGGCTTCCAGACAAGGTCTCTCGCCTCCGGTCCGTCGCACGCCATTCGGGGCAGCACCGACGGCCCAATGCCAGCATCCACCAAAGCCAGCGCCGAGGTCAGTCGCGTCACTTCGTAGAACCATGTAAGGTTGATCCCGGCGGCAGCCAGGCCAGCCTCCAGCGTAGTCCTATTTCCACTTTCGCGATGCACCGTCACCAGCCGGCGGTCCTCCAGATCAGCCCAGGTCGGGGTTTTCAGCGCGGCTAGTGGATCGTCCTTACGACAGACCAGTCCGTAGGGGTCATCAAGCAACGGTTCGTAGGAAAGATCGGCGTCCGAAGAGACCGGCAGCGACAGGCCGAACTCGGCCTCGCCCGTGCGCACCGCCTCAGCACATTCGTTTGCCGACAAGTCGAGGATGCGAACCCGGACATTACGATAATCCTCGGTGAATTGCGGCAAAACCATTGGAAGGAACCGGACCGCGGCGCTAGGCACGCTGGCAAGGGTAATGCGACCCGCCCGCCGCTCCCCCGATGCCATCATACCTACCAGCGAGCTGTCGATTTCATCGAGCAATCGCCTTAGCAGCGGCACAACTTGTTCGCCCACCGGGGTCAACCGGACGTTGCGTGTACTGCGCTCCAGCAACTGCGATCCTACCGCTGCCTCTAGCTTCTGGACACGGCGGCTTAACGCTGGCTGTGAGAGGTTGAGTTGTTGTGCGGCACGATGAAAGTTCCGCCCTTCTGCAACCGCTATCAACGCCCGCAAATCGAGCAGTTCACAATTAATGCCTGTCATCAGGGGTGACCTTAGCGCTCCTGCTTCGCGAACCCAAGCAGATTGGAGCTGGAGGACAAGCTCTTCATTATGGACACGCAATTGCTGCGCACTGAGACTTATCGCCGCGCTCATCTCGATCGAGATGATCTCCGTTCACCGGTGGTTCCTCGGCCGTACGGAGATCGTGACAATGGCCTGTCTGCCAGGCTGGATATCCCGATCATGCATCGCACCGTCCCCCGGGTTCGGGCTGCGGCCTTGCTGCACGCCTCGATCGCTTCGCGGTTCGCCGTCACGATCCTGTCGGCCCCGACGATCCCCCGATAGGTAGCCGGGTCCGCGGTCGCGAGGAGCTGCCCGCCCGCCTGCCACATCGGCAAATTCACTGTGCGCGCCGCCATGCGCTCGGGCCATTGCCAGCTCGCCGGTGCGATCTCGCGCGCTACAAGGCCGGGCAAGATCGCCCATGCGAACATGCCGATCGCCGCCCCGCCCAGCCCGAACCATAGTTGCCGGTTCCTCTGGTCGGCCCGTGTCCATGCGGACCCGGCGATGGCGCGGAGGTCGGCCATGACGCGCGCCTTGTCCTCGCCGGCCTTGGCGAGTGCAGCCTGATCCTCGCGCCGGGCGGCGCTGCCCGCTGCGGCGATCCGCTGCGCCATCTGTTCGGGCGTCATCGCCAGCGCCGGAGCCTGGGCAAGTATCTGGCCGATCGCATTGATCCGGCCGGTCGCGGTGTTCACGTCCTGCTGGAGCACCCCAAGCGTCTCGGTATAGTCGGGCACGTCGATCGCGGCGCGCTCGGCTGCCAGACCTTCCACCGCGCGACGCAGCAACGCCAACTCGCGGTCCTGGCCCTCAATTGCGGCGCGCAACCGATCGAACGCTTCCGCCGGATCGCCGCCCTCTGGAATATCGTCGTCCTGCATCGTCTCTCCTACCGGCTCATGCCACGATCACGGTCGCGGCTAGGCTGGATCGACTGCGCCAGTTCCTGCCCGATCGATCGGCCCCGCTCCAGGCTCAACGCCAGCTCGGGGGCACGGGCACGCAACACGGATTCGAGCTGCGGGTCATGGTGCAAGCCGCCCGCGATGCCCGCCATGCGCTTACCGATCTTTTCCGCGCCCGCATGATCGCCGGCACGCTCCATGCTGGCTCGCGCCTCCTGCATACCCTGCCACTGCTCCACGAACCGCCCGGCGCGTTTTTCCGGATCGAGGCGGACCTGGCGCTCCGTTTCCATCGCCTTGATCGCGCGCGCCGTATTGCCCTCGGCCGCGTCACGCACGAGCTGCGGGTTACGAGATAGCGCGGAGGCAAGGTCGCGCGCGCCATGCGGCCGCACCTGGTCGAGGACATCACCGGCCTTTGTCAGCGCCTGTTCCTGGTGCGCCAGCACCGGCAACCCCTTCTCCAACATCCGGCCTATATCGGCACTGGCGCGAGCATAGCGTTCGATCGCGCGGGCCTGAGACGGTGCGAGCGGCCGATCGGCCGTAACACGCTCCGGTGCCGTCGCCTTCTCGGTCGCCGGCTTCGGCCGAAAGCCGTCGAACATGCCCCGCGCCTTGTCGCGGACCTTCGCCACCATTTCACGTGCGCGTTCCGGGAACCAGATCTCGCGCCGATCGGCGAACGCGCGCGCCTGGTCCTGTTCGGGGCGCTCATAGTCGCCGGCCATGTCCTTGCCGCGCTCACGCGACAGGGCGCGGGCGAGCTGGCGCTGATCGGCGAAGTCGTCGCGGCCGTAATGGAGCTGCATATCGTCACGGTGCCGCGACATGCCGACATAGGCGCTGTGGCGGTCCATGCCCGGCGTCGCAAGAACATGGGCGCGATCGACCGTCACCCCCTGCGATTTGTGGAACGTCGCCGCATAGCCATGATCGACATGGGCATAATCCTTGGTGTCGAACGCGACGCCGCGCCCGTCATCGAGGCGCACCGCCATCTCTTCGGGCGATACCCGCTCGATCGTCGCCAGCGTGCCGTTCTTCACGCCCATGCCGCGCTCGTTGCGAAGGAACATGATGCGGTCGCCGGTCGCGAACTGGCGCTTGCCGCGCTCGGCCTTGACCGTCACGTCGTCACCAAGGTCGCCGCTTGCGCGCAACCGGTCGCGCGCCTCGCCATTGAGGCTCTGCACCTCGGCGTTGGTGTGGGTGAGAATGATCCGGGATTTATCCGGGTCAGCCTGGCGCGCGCGATCCCAGCCATCGACCAGCTCGCCCCGCGCCTGCTCGCGGGTGTCGGCTGCACGGACCATACCGCGCTGGTCATAGGCATGGATCGCCTCGCCGGTGCGCCCAGTCGCAAGCTGGCGGGTCGCGTCCCGCTGCCAGTCCTCGCGCTGCCGGCGTATCTCGGTAATCTCGGCCGCGCCGTGACGTTCGGCGACGCTGCGGAACGCCGCGCCCGCCTCGATCGCCTGCAACTGCTCGGGGTCTCCGACCATGACGACCTTGGCCCCGGCATCGCGTGCCTGGGACAGCACCCGCTCCAGTGTACGCGAGCCGATCATGCCGGCCTCGTCAACCACCAACACGTCCTTCGGGCCAAGCTGCTCGCGCCCCTGCCCCCATGCGTGTTCAAGGCTGGCGATGGTGCGGCTCCGGATGCCGGCCCCGCCCTCAAGGTTCTCGGCCGCGATGCCCGACAACGCCGCGCCGCGCACGGTGTAGCCGGCATCCTCCCATGCCTCGCGGGCGACGCCCAGCATCGCCGACTTGCCGCTGCCGGCATAGCCGACGACGGACGCCAACCCGTCGCTGCCGGTGATCCTGCCGAGCGCGTCTCGCTGCTCACGAGACAGGGTAAGCCCTCTGCCCTCGGCGGCCTCCAATGCGCGATACACGCGGGTGCCGGCGACGAAGTGCCGATCGGCCCCGGCAAGCTCGTCGCTGGCGCGCTCAAGCCGGGCCTCCACCGCGATCATGTCACGCGACGTGAACCGCTCTTGGTCGCGCCCGTCCTTGCCCAACGCGACCAGCTCGGGGCTGGCGCGCACTGCCCCCATCACCTGGTCGAACTGCTCCTTGCCGTCGCTATGCCGGAACGCGAACGTTGCAAGGTCGCGGGTAGTGAACGTGGCTTGGCTGCGCGTAATGGCGTCCAGTGCGATATCGGGATTGGCGATGATCTTCTCGCCGTTCTCCCGGGCGATGCGCACGTGATCCTCGATCCGCTCGGCTTCCAGCCCCTGTTCCGGTCGGCGCGATGCAGCCGGACCGATCTTGTGCTGCGGCTCCAGCTCGATCCCCTGCACTTCGTAGCTGCGATGATCGATCCTGCCCTCCAGCCCCAGCTCGGTCATGCGTTCGTTGACGTGCGCGCTCCATGCCTCGCGCCAGTCCTTCAACAGCTCGGTGCTGTTCCAGTCGCGATTCTTCTTCCCGAAGCCATCCGGCCCCACATCGCGCATCGCCAGCATGACATGCGCGTGCGGCTTCGGGCTGCCGTCCTTCGCCTTGTCCCAATGCACATTCAAGTCCGCGACCATTCCACGATCGACAAACTGCGTCTGCACGAAATCCCGTGCGAGCTGAACGCCCTGCTTCTCGTTCATCTCGCGCGGGATCGAGAACTCCACCTCGCGGGCAAGCTGGGCATCCTTACGCTTCTCGCCAGACTCCACCTCGTTCCACAGGGTCGCGCGGTCGTTTAAACGCTCTGGCGCGCCCTTCGGCAACATCACCTCCGAGTGGATCACGCCGGCCTTGTTCGAGAAATCGTGATCGCGTTCTAGCAGGTCATCATGCAGCTCGGAGGCGGAACGATAGGCCGCACTTGCGACGGCGCTCGATCCGTTCGCGCGGCTCACAACCTTGGCGGAGAAATGGTAGATCGCCATGACAGCCTATTGCACTTCTGAGTGCACGTCGGCAACGACGTATAAGCGCGCACTCACAATCCGCTCCGCTTCTCGTGACTGACTGTGTGGGTTTTGCGACCGATCGATTTTACTGCCCGCGTTTAGAGCGCTAATATGCTGGTTAGCGATACGCGGAAGGGCAAGTACGATGCGGAAAGTTCGCGATTACGATGCTGAACTAAAGGCGTTGGGTGACAAGGCCCGTGCGCTCAAGGCCAAACGGGTCGAACAGCTAGGTCAACTCGTCGCCGCGACTGGGGCCGATGCGCTCGATGCGGAAACCCTCGCCGGTGTCCTGCTTGATGCGATCGGATCAAAGGATGTGAGCGCGAAGGAGGCATGGCGGTCGAAGGGCGCTGCGTTCTTTCAGCGACGTGGGAAAAAAAGTAGCGGCGCTGCTCCAAACGACGGATCGGGCGCTCAAGCTGAATCAGGTGGCGGTTCTACGAGCGGAAGCAGCGGAACGGCGTAACGACACGCGGGGCTGGGTCATGCAACGCCGCGAACGAACACGCCACCTGATCGAGCTGGGTGGCCTCGTCCAAAAAGCCGGGCTGGTCGATCTGACCGACGACGATCGCGCCACACTCTACGGCGCGCTGCTCGATCTCGCGGGACGCGCGCGCGGCGATGATGCGGACGACACGCTGGCGCTGTGGAAAAGACGCGGAAAACGTGCGTTCGATGCGGAAGCAGAAGGAGAGCGGTGACATGCCAGAATTATCCGACAGGGAGCGTGCTCGCCGCCAGCGGGCGGTCGATTTCGGTCGCGGGAGCGTCGAACTGTCCGGCGGTCAAATCACGCCCGAAGCAGAAGCGTTGAACCGGCGCTATGTGGCCGGCGAGTTATCGGAGACAGACCATATCGAGGCGCTACTGACGCACGCCCGCTCCTTGCCTGCCAGCGAACCGGTGCAGGAATATTTCGCCAGCCTCAACGAAGCCATGACGGCTCGCGGCCGGTGATCGAGTGGTTCTGCCAGCTCGGCCGGGCATCGCGCAACCTGGCCCGCATCGCGGGGCAGAACCCCGTCTGGGCGGTCCAGGGCCTCGTGTTCGCCCCGTTCCGTTTCGCCCGTCACCTGTTCGGCGTCCTGGTCCTGACGATCGCCGTGGGCGTAGTCCTGATCCTCGGCTCGGACGGGCTGATGTGGTATTTCGGACTTCTCCGCTATCCCACGCTTGTTACGATCGTCACGGTGCTGGTCTGGCTCGCGATCCTGCTCGTGCCGCTGCGAGCGCTCTTCCAGCCGCTGATCCTGCGCTACGGCAATGCCACCACCGGGGCCGATACGCACGGCTCCGCCCGCTTCGCCACAGCCGGGGAAGTTCAAGCCTTGAACGACGATCACGGGCTGCTGATCGGCCGTGACGTGAAGACTGGCAAGCCGATGCGCTATGCAGGGCCGGCCCATCTGCTGACGATCGCGCCCACCCGCACCGGCAAGGGCGTCGGCACGATCATTCCCAACCTGCTCGAATATCCGTTCGCGGTCGTCTGCATCGATCCCAAGGGCGAGAATGCCCGCATCGCCGCGCGTCAGCGCGGCAAATTCGGCGCGGTCCATGTCCTCGATCCGTTCGGCGTCACCGGCCTCGCCTCGGCCGCGTTCAATCCGCTCGATCGCATCGACCCGCATGGCCTCGATCTCGCCGACGATTGCATGACGCTCGCCGACGCGCTGGTCCACGATGCCCCCGGCGAAGCCGGCGATGCGCATTGGAACGAGGAAGCCAAGGCGCTGATCGCCGGCATCCTGCTCCACATCGTCACCACCGAACCGCCCGCGACCCGCACCCTGGAGACGCTGCGCGACCGGCTAACGCTCGCCCCGGCGGCACTGGCGGCGCAGTTCGCGGCGATGCAGGCGCAAGGGGGCCTGGTCGCGCGCGCCGCCAACCGCCAGCTCGGCAAATCCGACCGCGAAGCGACCGGCGTGCTGTCGGCCGCGCAGCGCCATACCCACTTCCTCGATTCTCCGCGCATGGCGACGGTGCTGGGAAACTCCGATTTCACGTTCGCCGGGCTGAAGGATGCGCCCGCGACCGTGTTCCTGGTGCTGCCGCCTGATCGGCTCGCCAGCTATGCCCGCTGGCTGCGCCTGATGGTGGCGCAAGCCCTCACCGAACTGGCGCGCGCGCCGGGTCGCCCGCCTTGGCCGGTGCTGTTTCTGCTCGACGAGTTCGCGGCACTCGGTCGCCTCGAGCCGGTCGAACGCGCGATGGGGCTGATGGCGGGCTATGGCGTCCAGCTCTGGCCGATCCTGCAGGACGTTCACCAGCTCCGCGCGCTCTACGGGCAACGTGCCGGCACCTTCCTGTCGAACGCCGGGGTCCTCCAGGTGTTCGGGGTCAACGATCAGGACAGCGCCAAGCTCGTCTCGGATCTGGCCGGGCAGGAAACCGTCGTGTTCGAGACGATGAGCCGCGCGCTCGACGCGGAAGAAAGCGGCCTCTCCTACGGGCAACAGCATGTCGGTCGCGCCCTGCTCACCCCCGATGAAGTCCGCACACTCCGCCCCGATCGCCAGCTTCTGTTCCTCGCAGGGCAGCGGCCGATCATCGCCGCCAAGCTGCGTTACTACGACGATCGCGAGTTCGCCGGGCGGTTCGATCCGGCGTAATCGATCGCGGTTAAGTCGCTGGACCGCAAACCAACACCCGATTTAAGCCCTCCTGGTAACGTTCGCCGCGATCGGCACCGCCTGATGGGTCGAAAGCCCCTCTCCTGCCCTCACCGCGCTCCTGACGGTCGCTGTGGCACGTTCCGGCCCGCTATCTCGCCCACCTTCTTTCCGCCTAGCCAGCGGCGCTTGCGCCGCCTCTGTGACGCCGAAGGCGGCACGAAACGAAAGCGCATCGGCCATAGGCCGATTCCATTTGACCTTCTCTTGGTGGCCGTTGGGTGCGACGCTGACGTTAAAGGATTCTATTAAATAGGACTCTTTAAGAAGGTTAAGCGCCAAAAACTACCTGATTCTTCCTTTTATATCAGTAACTTATCGGCATGGCCGGTGGGTGAAACCCCGTGATTCGGTGTGTGAAACCCCGATAGTGCGGTGGGTGATCCCCCGACGAAAAGGTGGGTGAAACCCCGACTCGAGGGCAGCGCGTGGAAGGTACGCTAAACAACGCCAAGTGAGAACAATTAAGGAA
>JBDUBN010000258.1:0-4432 GCA_040004085.1 Novosphingobium sp. | reverse complement strand
GGTGGGGATTGGCAGTACAGCGTGACCCGGCCGAACGACAAGACCGGCGCAAAGCGCCAGGTCATGGGCCGACTGCTGCTGGATTGGGATGCCTCTAGCACGCTGAAATTTCATCTGAACGTCAACGGCTTTCGCGATCGTTCCGATGTTCAGGCCCCCCGGCCGATCGAGAATTTCCTGAATGTCTCGCCCACGGTTAATCCCGCCAATCCGTACTCGATCGCAGATCCGGTGCGCTATAGTCTCTATACCAATCCTACGAGTCCTGTTTACGACCCCACGTTTGCTGGTCGACAGGCTTTGGTGATCGGGCGTCTTGCTGGAGCGGACGGACTGGCGCAGCAGCTGCAAACCCAGCTTTATTTGGGCCAGCCCGCGGCGCCAACTAATGATGCCAGAGCAGCAGAGTGGAGCCCAGCCCTGCTGCGCAATCTGGAGCGAGACTATTACCAGATTTCGCTGCGCGGTGATCTTGATATTACCGATGACATCAAGCTCACATCCATTACAGCCTATCAACACATTAAATCCAATTCGCAGCAAGACCTGGATGGCAGCATCGCAGTTGCTCTGGATGCATATAATGCTGGCAAGGTCACGTTCTTCTCGCAGGAACTCCGTCTTACCGGCAGGTCGGCTGGGCTGAATTGGATCGTTGGTGCCAATTTCGACAGGGTAACTCAGGATGAGACTAACTATGTTGATCCGTTTACGTACCCGGCGGCTTACATTGCTCCTGGATTTACGCTCGGGAGAACCGGCGTAGCACTGACGCAGAAAGCCAACACCTACGCGGCATTTGGCAATGTCGAATACGAAGTGGTCCCCAATCTTACAATCCAAGGGGGCATTCGCTACACCAAGACAGATCGCGAAGCGACGATTTGCGGCCGCAATTTTGGCGGGGACATTGGGGAAACGATCCTTGTGTCGTCCATTACCGGGGTTGCCCTGACCTCCGGTCAGTGCTTCCAGATCAATTATGCCACCTTTCGCCCAGTCGTCACTCCCGATGTCAAAACGCTGAACGAGGAAAACACATCCTTCCGGGTGGGCGTCAACTATACGCTGCCCAACAAGGGATTGTTGTATGCGAACTTCAGTCGCGGTTACAAATCAGGCATATTCAGCGCCGTTCTGGGTTTGAACGCAAACCAAGGCGATCCTGCTGTGCAGGAGAAAGTCGATGCAATCGAAGGTGGCTTCAAGATGCCGCTGCTTGATCGCAAACTGCAGGTGAACGGCGCCGCCTTCCATTACAGCTATTCTAACAAGCAGATTCGCGGCAAAATTCCGGATCCGTTGTTTGGGTTGATCGAAAAGCTGGTCAACATTCCCAAATCCACGGTGTGGGGTATTGAAGGAGAAATCGTTGCCAAGCCGATAGACGGACTAACTGTCTCTGCCTCGGGAACCTACGTGAAATCGAAGGTCATTGGCGGCACTGCAGTCTTGTTCAACTATCAGGGGTATAGTGGAGGTTTCGACGGGTCCGTTCTTCCCTATACCCCGAAGTTTTCGGGTTTGCTTGATGCCCAGTACGACTGGCAAGTTGGGGACAGTCTCAAAGCTTTTGTAGGCGCAACCGGGAAGCGGCAGAGTGTATCAAACTCCACGCTGGGTAATGCAACGCTGTTGAACACTGAGTATGTCCTGCCCGGCTACACTACCCTGGATCTTCGTGCCGGGGTCGGTTCAGCTGACGGAAAATGGAAATTCACCGTATTTGGCCGCAATGTGACAAACAAGGTAATTACCACTCTGGTGTTCGAGCATATCGACGGACGATATAGCTATACTGCGAAGCCGGTTACTTATGGCGCGTCCATCGCGCTGAAGTTCTGATGTGCTCGTTAAAATTAAGGACCTCGAATGCAACTTGATCTTTTAATTGACGGTGTTCTTTGCCCGGGCGCAAGCACGATCGACGTGTTTAACCCGGCAACGGGAGAGGTTATTGCCAAAGCCGCCTGCGCCGATGTGGCGCAGGCGGATGCCGCGATAGCTGCAGCGAACAGGGCGCAGTCGGCTTGGGCGAAAATGGGGTACAGCAACCGCGCGACGCTGCTGAATAAGCTGGCCGATGAACTGGAAGCACGGCAGGCGGAATTCGCCCGACTGCTGGTGCAGGAACAGGGTAAGCCCCTGGTGTTCGCTGAACATGAGATAATGGCATCCTATATGATGCTGCGAACCGTCGCCGGGTTGTCGCTTGATGACCGGGTCTTGCGCGACACCCCTGAAGGCTCGATCATCGAGATGCGAAAGCCGCTTGGTGTGGTGGCGGCGATTACGCCGTGGAATTTCCCCATGTTCTCACTCATGGTGAAGTTTGCCCCGGCACTGGCGGCTGGCAACACGCTGGTGGCCAAGCCGGCTCCCACCACGCCGTTGTGCGCGCTGCTGCTGGGGGAGATATGTCGGGATGTCCTGCCGCCCGGCGTCGTGAACATCATTACAGATCGAAACGATCTCGGTGGCTACCTGACGTCTCATCCCGACATCGCGAAGATCTCGTTCACGGGTTCGACCGCGACGGGTCGCAAGGTTATGGCCAGTGCTGCGCAGACCATCAAGCGCATCACTTTGGAACTCGGCGGCAATGACCCGGCGATCGTTCTCGATGACATGGACCCGAAGGATGCTGCGCGGGCTTTGTTCAACGGTTCGATGGTCAACAGCGGCCAGGTTTGTCTGGCAATCAAGCGTGCCTACGTCCCGGCGTCGCTTTACGAGGCGATATGCGACGAACTCGTCACGTTGGCCGACAATGCGGTGGTGGACGATGGCTTCGCGCAAGGCGTTGAGTTCGGCCCTCTTCAGAATCGTGCCCAGTTCGACAAGGTCATGGATTTCATCGAGTCAGCCCGGCGAGAAGGAAAAATTATCGCCGGTGGCGAGGCCATTGATCGCCCCGGTTATTTCATCCGGCCAACCATTGTCCGCGATGTCGCCGACGATGCCCGGATCGTTGCCGAGGAACAATTCGGACCGGTTCTGCCGGTCCTGAGCTACAGCGACCTCGATGATGTTATACAGCGCGCGAATGCAACGACCTACGGGCTCGCCGCCACCGTCTGGGGCCGTGATATGAAGCGCGCCACCGACGTGGCTCAGCGCATCGATGCGGGCACCGTGTGGATCAACAAACACATGGACATGCCATTCGATGTGCCGGTCCGGGGCGCCAAGCAATCGGGCTTCGGCGTGGAATTCGGATTGGAAGGGCTCAAGGAATTTACCCAGGCGCAGATCGTCAACGCTGGTCCCGCTTCGTGACAGACAATGAAGTCTACCCCTGCCCACACTGTCGCGATTGCCGGTAGTTACATCCTGCTGTCAGCCGCCTAGACTAGGTAGCCGAACGGCGAGAAGTCAGGTTCGTCCGGCGTGGAGCGCATCAGCGAGATCAGGACTTACGGGAGCAGCGCAATGAATTGGATCACCCCGGCAAAGATCGGCCAGTTAGCGATAGACCGGGGCTATTTTGCTCCGGAAAACGTGCACTTCGAGCAATCTGAATTGATTGGAGTCGGAGCTGTATCCGCAACTCTGCTGCGGGATCTGCCTCCGGCTGCATCTGAATACCCCGCACTTCCGTTTCACGTGGTGACTGTCCCCTTGGATGTCGAAGTCTACAAGGATTGCGAATGGAGCAGCATGCGCTTTTGCGGGCAGATGCGGCGTGGCGATATCTCGGTGATTCCCGCCGGCTCACCCAGCAGGATCAAGTATCAGGGGGTCTATCGCGAATCACTAAATCTCTACATCTTGCCCGCGTACCTGGACCAGATCTTCCTTGAACATTTTCAAGATCTTCCGGATGCCAATCTCTTTCCGGGCATGATCCGCAACAATTGGCTCACCGAGTTGGCAGATCGGATCCGGAATGAAATTGCCGAGGGTGGCCCGGGGGGCAGCCTCTTGGTCGAATCACTTACTGTAGCCTTTGTCGTCACGCTCGCCCGGTTGATGTCGGGAAGTCGCGATAGGCAGGTCGAGGTCAGGAAATCGGATCGCATCGCTCACCCACATGTCAAGCGAGCCATCGAGTTTATCCATGCGCACCTGTG
Source organism: Novosphingobium sp. (assembly GCA_040004085.1). GTDB lineage: Bacteria > Pseudomonadota > Alphaproteobacteria > Sphingomonadales > Sphingomonadaceae > Novosphingobium. The sequence continues at coordinate 359 of JBDUBN010000258.1, read as the reverse complement.
CGAGGACATCAATCTCCCTGCGTTGGCCGCTGCTGCGGGATGTAATGTAGAACGCCTCAAGCACTCGTTCAAAGATCATGTGGGCGAACCGCCGTATCGATACTTATTGCGAATGAGAATCGAAAAAGCGCGGTCTTTGCTCAGCGCCAGTGGGCACGATATTTCTGAGGTAGCGGTCATGTGCGGCTTCAATGATCAGGCGCATTTCACCACTGCCTTTGCGCGAATCGTCGGAACAACGCCGGCAAAATGGCGCAATGAAACGAAAAAATAATCACGCGTGATAACAATAATATAGATAAAAATATCCAAAATTTCTGCTTCATGAGAATTCGGGAGACGCGATATGAATGGCGATA
>JBDUBN010000257.1:0-4438 GCA_040004085.1 Novosphingobium sp. | reverse complement strand
CCAGCTCCGGTTCTCCGTCCGGTGCGGCCTGGCCCAGACAATCGAGCAGCCAGACGCTGGTGAACAGCGGCGCAGAGGCGCGCAGCAAGGCATCACGGTCGGTCGTGTCAACCCCGGAATTGGAGTCGGGCTCGGCGCAAAACAGATCGAAAGCGTCAATCAACCGGGCACCGCCATCGGGGCTGAACGGTAGCAATGCCCCAGAAATCCCGTGGCGCCCGTTAACGACAACCACCCGTGCGGCGATCTTGTCCCAGTTGACGAGGGTCTGCGTCGCGCTGTGCTCCTGCACCGTCACCGGGGGAGCATCCCGCAGCAGATCCCGCAAGGTCATCGACCGGCCGGGGGCAACTTCGCTCACCTCATAAAGCGACATGACGGTATCGCGCAGCGCGCGCATATAGGCCTTGCTCGGCGCAGTTTCGTTCCAGCACCAGCGCTTGAGATAATCGTCAACCAGATTGAGCCTTTCCGGCTCCAGCTGCTGAGCCAGCAGATCCTCGAACGCGCAGCCCCACAGCGGCCCCTGCCAATGATCGCCGATCACATCGAAAATGGCCTCGGGATCAAGCCCCGTTGCTTCAACCGCAGGCTCCAGATGCGCGGACAGAACTTCGTCCATCACTTCGTCCCACGGCGCGCGACCGGCATATTTCATCAGACCCGAAAGATCGTGAGCTGATCTCAGTTTCGCCATTCAAGCGCGCCTTTCTATCCCAAGCCGCCGCATTTCACGGTAAATCGTTGATCGACCAATGCCGAGCTGACGGGCAGCCTCAGCGGGTGAAACCCGCGCTTCGATCAGCCTGATAGCCGAATCGACCTTGGCCATGTCGAGTGGCTGGCGCCCCGGCAGTTTGCCTTTGGCGCGCGCTGCGGCAATGCCGTCTTTGGTTCGCTCGGAAATCAGCCGCCGCTCAAAATGAGCGATCGCGCCGAAAACGTGAAAGATCAGTTCGCCCGCGGCCGATGACGTGTCGATCTTCTCCTCGAGACTGAGCAAGGCGATACCGCTCTCGCGCAATTTCGCCACGGTCGAAAGGAGTTCGGCGAGAGACCTTCCCAGGCGATCGAGCCGAACGACTGCCAAAGTGTCTCCTTTGCGGGCGTACGCGACGAGTTCGGCTAGGCCAGGCCGATCCATGCTCTTGCCCGACATGACGTCGGTGAACACCTTGATCGCGCCCGCCTGCTCGAGCCGCAGCGTTTGACCGGCAACATCCTGATCGCCGGTGCTGACACGGGCATATCCAAGAATGTCGCCCAAAGCTGTGTCTCCCAAACGAACGTTTCGTGGACGCGCATAGCGGCCGACCGCCACGCATCGCAAACCCGTCCACAATTTATGTCTCTTTACTCTCGACTGTCCATAGTCTCGACTGACGTTTTGTGGACGGGGATCGCATGGCCAGGCGCAAGCACGAACTTCTGACCGATTCAGAGCGCGAACAATTGATCGGCATTCCGACGGACCGCGATCAGCTGGCGCGGCTGTACACATTCGAGCCAGCAGACATCGAAATCATCGGTGTCCGCAGGGAGAAGCGGAACTGGCTCGGCGCGGCGTTGCAACTAGCCGTGCTGCGGCATCCTGGAACCTCGCTCGCGCAGCTGCTTCAGAACCAAGGCGAAGTTCCCCAAGAACTGCTTGCGTTCGTGGCAGCACAGCTGGGCCTGAACCCGGCGGTTCTGGCCGACTACGCCGCCCGTGATCAGACCATGACCGATCATGCGCGCGAGCTGGCTACAAGGCTCGGCGTACGCAATCCGGTCCGGTCGGACATCCCCATGATGATCGACGCGGCCGCCAAGGCGGCATGGCCGACCGACAAAGGCTTCATCGTAGCTTCGGGCGTTGTGGCCGGGTTGCGGAGCGCCGGGATACTGCTTCCATCGATATCGACGATCGAACGGGCCAGCATCGCGGGTCGGGCTCGGGCGCGAAAACAAGCCGCACAGGCCCTGGTGTCGGCGATTACGCCCGAGCAGGTCCTCGCGCTCGACGCCCTGTTCGACGAAACAGACAGCGAAAGCGTCAGTCGGCTGACCTGGCTCAAAGCCATCCCGGTGGCAGCCAAGCCCGATCACATCCGCCATATTCTCGAGCGGCTCAAATTCGTACGGCAGATCGGCATCGCCGCCGAGGCGGCGGGCGCGGTTCATGTCGATCGCTACCGTCAGTTCGTACGCGAGGGACGAGTCTCGGCAACCTACATGATCGAGCGCTATGCCACCTCGCGGCGTCACGCCACATTGGTGGCCTTCCTGATCGACATTGAAGAGCGTCTCACCGACAGCGCATTGGAGATGGCCGACAAGCTGATCGGCGGCGTTTTCACGCGCGCGAGGAATGCTCAGGCCCGCAGTTACGCGGCGACATCGCGAGACGTCGCGCGCCTGATGCAGATGTTTCGCCGTACGATCGATGCCCTGAGTGTGGCGACCGACAATGAGGAGGACCCGTTCGACGCTCTCGATGCCACGGTCGGATGGCACAATCTGCTCAAAGTACGTCACGAAGTGGCAAGCATTGCCGACACCGCTCATGTCGATCCGCTGATCGTCGCGGGCGACAAGTATGCGACCTTGCGCAAGTTCGCTCCGGACCTGCTCGAGGCACTTCAGTTCCGGGCCAGCAAGGGCAGCACCAAGACGATCGCGGCGATCGAGATGCTGCGCGAACTGAACAAGTCGGGCAAGCGCGAGCTTCCGGTTCATCCCCCGATGCCGTTCCGCAAGGACTGGCAGAAGCTGGTTGTGGGCGAAGATGGCAAGGTCAACCGCCGCCTGTGGGAGGTCGCCACTCTGGCCCACCTGCGGAACAAGCTGCGCTCAGGCGATGTTTGGGTCGAGCGCTCCGCGGGCTACCGGCGCTTCGACAGCTATCTACTCAGCGAGCCCCAGGCCGCGCCGATTGCGGCGGACCTGTGCCTTCCGTCGTCGGCAACCGAATGGCTGACCGAACGCAGCCAGCAACTTGACTGGCGGCTCAAGAAGTTTGCCCAGCGCCTTAAGCGCAACGACCTGCACGGCGTCAGGTTCGACGATGGACGGCTGCAGATCTCGCCCGTGCGCACGGTCGTCTCCGGCGAGGCCGAAGCGCTGGCCGACCAGCTCGATGCAATGATGCCGCGAATCCGGATCACCGAACTGCTGCACGAAGTGGCGCGGGACACCGGCTTTCTCAAAGGCTTCACCAACCTGCGCACCGGCGAGGCTTGCCCGAACGAAAGCGCGCTGCTCGCGACGATCCTTGCCGACGGAACGAACCTGGGTCTCGCGCGCATGGCGGCGGCCAGCGAGGGCGTCACCCGCGACCAGCTGATGTGGACCCATGACGCCTATATCCGCGAGGAGACGTATCGGGCCGCGCTGGCGTCGATCATCAATGCGCATCACCGCTTGCCGTTCTCGGCGGTCTGGGGGGCGGGCACGACCTCGAGTTCCGATGGCCAGTTCTTTCGCGGCGCCAAGCGCGGCGCATCGGGCGGCGATATCAATGCCCGCTACGGGGTCGATCATGGCTTCAGCTTCTACACCCACAATTCCGACCAGCGCGCGCCGTACCACGTCAACGTGATCTCGGCCGCGACCCACGAGGCACCCTATGTGCTCGACGGGTTGACCAGCCATGGGACCGATCTGAACATCACCGAGCATTACACCGACACCGGCGGCGCCACCGACCATGTCTTCGCGCTGTGCGCGATGCTCGGGTTCCGATTCTGCCCGCGGCTGCGCGATTTTCCGGATCGCCGCCTGATCCCGATCGGGCAAGCTTCGAGTTACCCGTTCATCGCGCCCCTGCTCGGCAAACGTATCCGCACCGACGTCATTCAGGAGCAGTGGGGCGACGTCCTTAGGCTTGTTGCCTCGATCAAGGCGGGTCATGTCGCTCCGTCGGTGATGCTGCGCAAGCTTGCAGCCTACGAACGGCAGAACCAGCTCGATGTTGCCTTGCAGGAAATCGGCAAGATCGAGCGAACCTTGTTCATGCTCGACTGGCTCGAGAATCCCGAACTGCGACGGCGGTGCCATGCCGGACTGAACAACAGCGAGCAGCGTCACGTGCTCACCCAGGCGATCTACACCTTCCGCCAGGGCCGGATCATCGATCGCAGCCACGAGGCCCAGCAGTACCGGGCATCCGGCCTCAACCTCGTCATCGCCGCCATCGTTTACTGGAACACGACCTACATGGCCCAGGCTATCGACCATCTCCGATCCGCTGGTGAGATTGTGCCGGTAAACCTATTGGCGCATACGTCGCCCATCGGGTGGGAGCACATCGCGTTTTCAGGCGACTTTCTGTGGGAGCGCGCGGCAGCCTCCACCGGGCGGAAGGCGCTCACCTTACCTGTGCTAGCTCGCGTCGCTTAAACGTTCGTGATGCGTTCCCGCTTAGCGTTGGTTAGCGTACCATCCGCGCTCTGCCCTC
>JBDUBN010000256.1:0-4458 GCA_040004085.1 Novosphingobium sp. | reverse complement strand
CCGCGTGTCCACTTCATAGAGCGCGCCCGCCGCCGTCGGCACGCTGAGCGCAGCACTGACCCGCTGCGCCAGCCGGTTGAAATAGAGCGTCGCGCCGAGCGGTTTCGGCCCTTGCGATTCCGCCTCATACGTTCCGGTAAAGCAGAACACCAGGTCAAGGTCCGACGCATGAGTCAGCGCGCCGCCGCCCAATCGCCCGAGGCCAAGGATCACCAGATCGGCGCCCGGAATTGCCCCGTGCGCCTTCTCGAACTCGGCAATCGTCGCTGCTGTCAGCACCGCCAGCGCGGCCTCGGCGACGCGCGAATTGGCCTTGGCAATCTCCAGCGGATCGGTAATCGCGTCGATCAGTTGAACCCCCAGCGCAAAGCGTTTTTCGCCGACCTTGCGCCGCACTCGGTCGAGCACTTGCTGGTAATCGTCATCCGCCTCGCCGCGGGCGAATTCCTCGACCAGATCGCCGACACTGCCGGGCAGGGCAAAGGCGCTGGCGTCGATCAGCGGATCGAGCAAATCGGGCCGCAGCGTCAACGCATCGGCCAAAGGCGGGGCCAGACTGAGCACTTTTGCCAGCAGCTCGAGCAAGGCAGGCCGCGCTTCGAGCAAGTGGAACAGGTTGATCGCCGACGGTAGCCGGGTGAGCAATTCTTCCCAGCGATTGAACGCGCGGCGCGGATCAGGCGCGCGGGCCAGCGCCGCCAGCAGCGCAGGCTGCACGGCATCGAACGCCGCCCGGGCGGTGTCGCTGCGCAGCGCCCGCAGACCGCCATTATCCCAGCCTTCAATGCGGCGGGCGAGTTCCTCGGCATCGGCAAAGCCCATCGCGGATAACTGCGTGGCCAGTCCGTCGCGCGTTGTGGCGGGGAGCGGCGTGGAGGACGGCACAGCAACTCCGGGCGAATGCACGGCCAACAGGCCATCATAGCGCCGCCCGACCGCCTCAGTAATTGCGGCAATCTCTGCCACCAGCGCCGCGCCATCGGGCAAGCCATCAAGCTGCGCGACACTATCCAGCGCGGCGGGATTCATCGGCAGGCGGTGGGTTTGCTGGTCGGCCACCATCTGCAACCGATGCTCGATCACCCGCAGCCGATCATAACTGTCTCCCAGCAGCGCAGCGTCTTCGGGCGCAATGATCCCGCACTCGGCCAGCGCATCCAGCGCCGCGCGCGTGCCGCGCAGCCGCAGCGCCGGGTTGCGGCCGCCGTGGATCAACTGGTGAGTCTGGGCGTAGAACTCCACCTCACGAATGCCGCCGCGCCCGCGTTTGAGGTCAAACCCTGGACCGGGAAGCAGTGCGCCGGTCTGGCTGGCCCGGATCTGTGCGGTCAAACGCCCGATCTCGGCAATCGCGCCGAAATCCAAGCTTTTGCGCCAGACGAACGGCCGGATTGCCCCCAAAAACGCCTGCCCCGCTGCCACATCTCCGGCGCAGGCGCGGGCGCGGATGAACGCCGCGCGCTCCCACGCCAGCGCCGAGCTTTCATAATGCGTCAGCGCGGCATCGACCGAGATCGCCAGCGGACTGACTTCGGACGCGGGCCGCAGCCGCAAATCGACGCGAAAAACATAGCCCTCGCCATCGGGGCGCGACAGGGTTTCCACCAGCGTGCGGGCAATGCGCTGCGCCGCATCGGCTGGGTCATCGCGCTCGCGGCGGGGCAGCAGCGCGGGATCGTAGAGCAGGATCGGATCAATGTCGGAACTGTAGTTCAGTTCCTGTGCGCCGTGCTTGCCCAGCGCCAGCGCGATCATGCCCGCGGGTTCAGCGTCAGGCGTGCGGCGCTGGATTGCGTCGATAGTCGCGGCGTCCATCGCCCGGTCGGCAAAGTCGGACAGTTCCGTCATCACCCGCGCCAAAGGAAACGCGCCCGCCAGATCGCCAATCGCCAAGGCCAGCGCCAAAGAAAGCCGTTCACGCCGCAACGCGGTGGGCACATCGGGGGCGTCCTCGCCCGCATTACGCCCCCAAGCCAGCGCCGCCTCACCCTCGCCCGCGCTCAGCAGGCCGAGCAGATCGGGCAAGCGCTCCATCGCTTGGCTCAGAAATGGGGCATGGGCGGCCGCGCGCGCGATGGCGCCGGTCCAGTCGGGTGCGAATTTCATGTGCCGCTTTCGACGTAATTTAACGAAAGGCGTGCTGCCTGCTCGCTCAGTTTACGGTCTCGGGTCCATAGAACGATGCCTGTTTTGTCGGCTGCACTGGCCAGCAAGTGCACATCGACCATACCGATTCCTGTCCCGAATAGTCGGCATTCGTCGATATAATCATATAGTTTGTCATCCTCAATGACGTTGGCTTGGGGCAGCAGCCGGAGCATCGTAACTAATCGGGCGCGATCACGAATTGATCCCAACGCCAGTTCTGCGGTCACAAACGGATGCTGCAAAACCCGGCGTTCAGCTAATGCGAGAACAAGGTGAGCATTAGTCAAGCGCAGATGATCGATCCAAATCGAACTATCCACCAAGATCACTTAAATGGCCGTTCGCGCGGAGCGGATACTGCCTCGGGCGCCGTGCCGCCCATTCCGATAAGCGTGCGCGATGCTTCTCGCTGTATAAGTGCGGTCAACGCTGTCTCGATCAATTGGTCGCGGTCGTTGATACCTGACATTGCCATGGCTTGACGCCACAAGTCGAATTTCGGCTGACCAGCTACGCTTTTGTTGGCCCGTTCAAACCTGACCAAACCACGGCGCAGATCGACTTCTCGCGTTTCCCAACCTGCTTTTTGCCAGCCCGCAGTTTGACTATGATTGCTGTTTCGTTGGTTCGACCACCAGGCTCGATGTTCACTGGCACTGCGCGGCAGAGGAAAGCCAAGCCTTTCCTCAATTTGCGCAAAGGTTGCGTTCCAACTGTTGTCCTCACGCGATTCAAGATAACGCGCTAACGGTTCATATTTGCCCATGACAATGACTCCTGTACCGGAATAATACGGAACTATTTTATGAGATCAAGAACTATTTCCATGACTCCCGAATGGCACCCGCAGGACTGGCTATGGATCGGTTTTCCGCACGACGAAACCGAATGGCCGGGCTTTCTGGGCCGCGCGCAAGAACAGATCGCGGCGTTTGCCAATGCCGTGGCGGAGAGCGGGCAGGCGGTGCGGTTGATCGTGCGCAATGCCGCAAATGCAGCGCGAGCACGGGAACTGTGCAGCGCGGCGGTCACGATGGATATGCGCGAATACGGCGATGTTTGGCTGCGTGATACCGGGCCGTTGATTGTGATGGACGGTGGCAAACGTCTGGCGATGCGCTTTGGCTTTAACGGCTGGGGCGGCAAATATCTGATGCCGGGCGACCAGACCATCGGCGCTGAACTGGCGCGTAATGCCGGTCTCGACGTGCAGACTGCCGACTGGATTCTCGAAGGCGGGGCGCTGGATACCGATGGCACCGGACTGGTGGTGACGACCGAGCAATGCCTGCTCAACCCCAACCGCAATCCCGCGTTGTCACGAGCCGATCTTGAAGCGAGGCTGGCGCGCGATCTGGGCTTTGACCGCGTGTTGTGGCTGGGCGATGGCCTGGTCAATGACCACACCGACGGCCACGTCGACAACCTCGCCCGCTTTGTCGCGCCCGGCGTACTCGCCCTGCCGTGCGCCACCGGAGCAGGCGATCCCAACGCGGCAATCTACGCCGATGCCAAGGCCCGCGCGGAGGCGTTTGGGCTGAGGGTCCGCGAAGTGCCCTCGCCGGGGCGGGTGGAGACGGATGGGCGGATCGAACCCGCCAGCTACATGAACTTCTGTGTGACCACGCGCCTTGTCGTTGTGCCGACCTACGGCTCACCGCATGATGCGGACGGGGTGGCGGCGATCGCTGAACTGTTCCCGGATCGGCAGACGGTGGGGATCATGGCCGATGCGGTGTTGGCGGGGGGCGGCAGTTTCCACTGCGCCAGTCAGCAAATGCCCAAATTAACGAGTCGCTAACCCGCGCGGGTGCATGAATGCGGCATGACCAGCGCTTTCGCCTCAGCCCACGACCGATTCCGCCTGCCGCAACTGGACTTGCTGCGCCGCGTGATAGTCTTGGGCTGCCCACTGGCGCTGATCTTCGCTGGACGCGCGCTGCCGTTTTGAGCGCGGTTTAGCCTCCGTCACCCCCCAAAAAACCGACTTCCCTGAGCTTGTCGAAGGGCCGTTCTTGTTCTTTGGGCTGCGCGCTTGGACCGAAGAAAAATGCAGCCCTTCGACAAGCTCAGGGAAGTCGGGTTTGGGGGTAATAATGGCTAAGTTCAGCCCCGCAAATCGGGCGGTGTGGCCTCCAGCTTAAGCATGGCAATTGCTTCGTCCAATGACACGAACTTCTGCCGTTCCTCGCCCAGTGTACGAATGGCGACGGTGCGTTCTTCGGCTTCGCGTTTGCCCACAACCAGCAGGTGCGGGACTTTTTGCAGCGAATGTTCGCGCACCTTGTAGTTGATCTTTTCGTTGCGCAG
>JBDUBN010000255.1:0-4461 GCA_040004085.1 Novosphingobium sp. | reverse complement strand
GCTTCCTGCATGTGATAGCCGGAGATCGAGATCGAGTTGAACTTCGGCATCTCGCGGCTGGTATAGCCAAAGATGTCCGAGATGATCCGCATCGAAGGTTCGGGCGGGTAGATGTAAGTGTTGCGGACCATGAACTCCTTGAGGATGTCGTTCTGGATGGTCCCGTCAAGCGCGGCGCGGGGCACGCCCTGTTCCTCACCTGCGACGATGAAGAAGGCGAGGATCGGGATCACCGCGCCGTTCATGGTCATCGAAACTGACATCTGATCGAGCGGGATACCGTCGAACAGGATCTTCATGTCCTCAACCGAGTCAATCGCCACGCCCGCCTTGCCGACATCGCCGACAACGCGGGGATGATCGGAATCGTAACCCCGGTGGGTGGCGAGATCGAAGGCCACGGACAACCCCTTTTGCCCGGCGGCTAGATTGCGGCGATAGAAGGCGTTCGATTCCTCGGCGGTGGAGAAGCCAGCATATTGCCGGATTGTCCACGGGCGGCCGGCATACATGCTGGCCCGCACGCCGCGTGTGAAAGGCGCGAAGCCGGGCAGGCCGGGGTCGGTCTTGACATCATCCGCCGTGTAAAGCGGCTTTACCGCGATGCCTTCGGCCGTGTTCCAGGTGAGGTCCTTGCCCTTGACCTCTTTAGCGGCGGCGGCTTGCCAGTCTTCGATATTCGCCATGATATGCCTCATTCCCCCCGGAATACCGGGGTACGTTTTTCCAAAAATGCCGAAACCGCCTCGGCGCAGTCAGCCGAATTGCCCGAAATGCGCTGTGCTTCTTCCTCGACAAGTAGCGCCTCGTCATAAGTTGAGCTGGATGCTGCCTGTATCGCCTGACGGATGAGGCCATAAGATACCGTCGGCCCAGTGGCGAGCCGCGCGGCCAGCGCCTTGGCCTCGCTCAGCAGGTCCGCATCGGGCACGACCTTATAGATCATGCCCCAATCGAGCGCCTGCGCGGCGGGGATGCGTTCGGCCAGCATCAGCGCCTGCGTGGCGCGGGCCTGTCCGACCAGACGCGGCAGCAGCCAGCTTGACCCTGCATCCAGCGCCAGCCCGACATTGGGAAACGCGAAATAGAAAAACGCGCTTTCCCCGGCGACGACGAAATCGGCATGCAGCGCGAGCGGTGCGCCTGCTCCAGCCGCCGCGCCGTTCACCGCCGCGATCACCGGGATTTTCAGCGCCGCCAGCTTGCGCAGCATCGGGTTAACCGCATCGACCAGCCCGGCGCGGATCATGTCGCCGAAGCCCAGTCCGTCCGGGATTTCCGAAGCCATATCGCCGCCCGAGCAAAAGCCTTTGCCCGCCCCGGTAATCACCAGCGCCCGGGCAGAGCCGAGCTGATCCAGCGCCGCGCTCAGCTCTGCCGCCAGCGGCCACGACAAAGCATTACGCGAAGCAGGATGGTTCAGCGTCAGCACGGCGACGTCGCCGTCAAATTCCAGGATCACCCGTTCGAACGACATTTCAGTGGGCACCTTTCGGCGTTTCCATGATCTCGGTCAGTTGGCCGCCCATGTCTTTGGGGTGGACGAAGAAGATCATCGTGCCGTGCGCGCCGATGCGGGGTTCGCCCAACACGCGCTTGCCCTGACTTTCGAACCACGCCTTGGCGGCGAGAATATCCGGCACCTCGTAGCAAAGGTGATGCTGGCCGCCGAGCGCGTTCTTCTCCAGCCACTTGCCCACGGCGCTGTCAGGTGAAGTCGGCTGGAGCAGTTCGATCTGCGTGCCGGAAGTCCCGTTTTCACCCGGCGTATTAACGAAGCAAACGCGCACTTGCTGGCTTTCCAGCACGAACGGTTCGGTGATGTCTGCCGCTCCCATCACGTCACGATAGAACGCGATGGAAGCGTCAAGATCGGGCGTGGCGACGCCGATGTGATTCAATCTGCCCAGTTTCATTGGCCCGGTTCCCTCAGACGCTCTCGATAATCATGGCGATGCCCTGTCCGCCGCCGATGCACATCGTGATCAGGCCGTACTTGCCACCAATGCGCTTCAATTCGTAAGCCGTCTTGATCGTCAGGATCGCGCCAGTCGCGCCAACCGGATGGCCAAGCGCCACGCCCGAGCCATTGGGGTTCAGTTTGGTGCGATCGAACCCGAGCGACTTGGCGACTGCGAGCGCCTGTGCGGCGAACGCCTCATTGGCCTCGATCACATCCATCTGGTCGAGTGTCAGTCCGGCCCGCTTGAGCGCGATGGGAACTGCCTTGATCGGGCCTTCGCCCATATATTCCGGCTCAACCCCGGCGTGGCCCCAAGCGACGATCCGGGCCAGCGGCTTTAGCCCGCGCTTTTCCACTTCCGCGCCGGTTGCCAGCACAACGGCTGCCGCGCCATCATTGATGCCGCTGGCGTTGGCGGCGGTGACGGTGCCGTCTTTCTTGAACGCGGCGCGCATACCGGCGAGCGTTTCGGCCGAAGTATCGGCGCGCGGATGCTCGTCCGTATCAAATACCGTCACGCCCTTGCGGGTCTTGATTTCGATGCCGAGGATCTGCTCCTTGAAGCGCCCTTCGGCAATCGCGTGGCAAGCGCGCTGATGGCCCTCGAGCGCCAGTGCATCCTGTTCCTCGCGAGTAATCTGATGACGCTCGGCGCAGTTTTCCGCGGTGATGCCCATGTGATAGCCGCCGATCCCGTCGGAAAGCCCCTCGATCAGCGCATCGACTTGCGTGTTGTCGCCCATTTTCCGGCCCCAGCGCACGCCGTGATCGTGATAGGGGACGTTCGACATCGACTCCGCGCCGCCAGCAACCGTGATCGAAGCTTCGCCCAACATCATCATCTGCGCCGATGACACAATGGCCTGCACGCCAGATCCGCATAGCCGGTTCAGCGTCATCGCCGGAGCCGAAATGGGAATGCCCGCGTTCAGCGCAATAACACGCGCCAGCATCGAATCCTTCGCGCTGGTCGGCATGACCTGGCCGAACACGACATGTTCGACATCGTCCGGCGAAATGCCCGCGCGGACAAGCGCCTCCGCCGCGACCTTGCAGCCAAGTTCGCTGGGCATGAAGCCCTTGAGCGATCCGCCGAAATCACCAATTGCGGTACGAACCCCGCTGACGATGTAGATGTCTTCCATCACTCTTGTTTCCTCAGTCACAAGCACTTTCCGGCCATGCAGACCGTAAGTGCGCTTACACCAATACCTAAGAGCATATCCCGGACTACCAATGCCGGGATGGCCCAAAAACCAGCGACGAGCAGTGTTACAACTCCGATCCCGAACCAGAAACTTCCCGGATCGTCGATCCTTCGCCACTCACGCCCTTGTAGCCAAATTGATCCCATTTTCAGTGATCTCAGCCAGAAGCTGGTCAGCCATCCGGCCATTGCCACTGGAATGAGGACCTTGAACCAAATCACAGCGGAATATTGTCATGCTTCTTCCACGGGTTCTCAAGGCTCTTGTTCTTGAGCTTCCGCAGTCCCAGCGCGATCCGCCGCCGGGTGGAGTGGGGATAGATCACCTCGTCAATGAAGCCCTTGCTCGCCGCGACGAACGGGTTGGCGAAGCGATCTTCGTACTCCTTGACCTTCCCGGCCTGTTCCTCGCCGGACAACCCACGGAAGATGATTTCCACCGCGCCCTTTGCGCCCATCACCGCGATTTCGGCGGTTGGCCAGGCGTAGTTCAGATCGCCGCGCAAGTGCTTTGAGGCCATGACGTCATAGGCGCCGCCATAGGCCTTGCGGGTGATGACGGTGATTTTAGGCACGGTGGCCTCGGCATAGGCAAACAGCAGTTTCGCGCCGTGTTTGATGATGCCGTTGTGTTCTTGAGAAGTGCCGGGAAGGAATCCCGGAACATCCACAAACGTCAGGATCGGGATGTTAAACGCATCGCAGAACCGCACGAACCGCGCGGCCTTTTTCGACGAGTTGATGTCAAGGCAGCCCGCCAGCACCATTGGCTGATTGGCGACCACGCCCACCGTCTTGCCCTCAATCCGTCCAAAACCGCACAGGATATTGCCCGCGTGGGCAGGCTGGATTTCAAAAAACTCGGCCTCGTCCAGCACCTTGCGCAGCACTTCGTGCATGTCATAGGGTTGGTTGGCATTGGCCGGGATCAGGGTGTCGAGGCTCATTTCCCGCCGGTCGAAGGGATCGGAGGAAGGGCGCTCAGGCGCGTCTTCGCGGTTGGACAGCGGCAGGAAGTCAAAAAAATCGCGCGCCGTCAGCAGCGCCTCGATATCGTTTTCCAGCGCCAGATCGGCCACCGAAGTCTTGGTGGTATGCGTGACCGCGCCGCCGAGTTCCTCTTGCGTCACGATCTCGTTGGTCACCGTTTTCACCACGTCCGGCCCGGTGACGAACATATAGGACGAATCCTTCACCATGAAGATAAAGTCGGTCATTGCCGGCGAATAGACCGCGCCGCCCGCGCAAGGCCCCATGATGAGCGAAAGCTGCGGCACCACGCCCGATGCCA
>JBDUBN010000254.1:0-4503 GCA_040004085.1 Novosphingobium sp. | reverse complement strand
ATCGAAATCCGCCGGTTGCGCGGGTCGGCGGGGTTGTCTTTTACCAGCAGTTCGGTGTCGGCCACGCCTTCGATGCGTTTGAAGCGGTTTTCGGCGATGCCGCCGCGCATCAGGGCTTGGCGGGTGGCCTCGGCGCGGCCAGCAGAGAGTGACCAGTTGTTTGACACGATGCCGCTGCGCCAGGGCAGGCTGTCGGTATGGCCGCGCACGGTCATGGAGCCGGGTTCCGGCGCGATGGTTTCCGATATCGCCTGCACCAGCTTGGCCGCTTGGCGTGACAGCACCGTGGTGCCGAGCTGGAACATGGCGAAATCGGCGTCGTCGACCAGATCGATGCGGATGCCTTCGGTGGTATCAATCATGCGCACTTGCCGGGTCAACCGCCGCGTGTCGGCTGATTTGTCGAGCTTTTCAGCCAGCATTTGCTGCATGTGGTTCACCCGCTGCAACTTGCCCGCGCCGTCCTTTGGCCCGCCCACGGTGTCGCGCGGGATGGTCAGGGTCTTAGTGCCGGTCTGCCCGGCGCGGTGGGGGTAATCGTCAACGTCGGTCAGCGAGGACCCGTGTAGCAGGCCATTGGCCCCCGCGCTGCCCTGCTTCATCTTGACCAGCGTGGGGGTGAAATAGTCGGCGATGCCCTTGCGCTGCTTTTCCGTGGTCGCGCCCAGCAGCCACAGCAGCAGGAAAAACGCCATCATCGCGGTCACAAAATCGGCATAAGCCACCTTCCATGCGCCGCCGTGATGGCCAGCGGCGACAATGGTGATCTTCTTGACGATGATTGGAGCTGGAGGCGTATTCTTGCCGTGCGCGGGGGCTTTGGCGGCCATGGCTTACCGCCCCCGCAAGCTATCGAGCAGTTCGGACAGCCCCGGCCGGTTGGCATGGCCCAGCCCCGAACGCGCGCTTTCCACCACCAAGGGCTGCGGCCAGCCGTGGAGCGAGGCGATCATCACCTGCTTTACCGCGTGAAAGATCTGCTCGTCGGCCTCGATCACCTGCTTCATCCGCCCGGCCATCGGCGCCACGATGCCGTAGGCCAGCAGCACACCCATGAAGGTGCCGACCAGCGCCGAGCCGATCATCCCGCCCAGCACCGATGGCGGCTTGTCGATCGAACCCATGGTCTTGACCACGCCCAGCACGGCGGCGACGATGCCCAGCGCCGGCAGCGCGTCGGCCAGACTGGTCATCGCGTGCTGCGGCTCGTGCATTTCGTGGAAATGCGTTTTCATCGCATTGTCCATCACCTCTTCGACGGCGTGAACTTCAAGCGTACCGGAGGAAACGACGATCAGCGTCAGGGTGTCGGCGATCAGGTCGATCAGCGGATGGTTGGCGAGCAGGCGCGGGAATTCGGCGAAAATGGCGCTGCTTTTGGGGTCGGTCACATGGCTTTCCAGCGCCACCGGGCCTTCGCTGCGCAACAGTTTCATCAGTTTGGTGGTCAGGATGATCGCGTCGACGTGGTCCTGCTTGGTGTGGCGGGGGCCCTTGAATATCTTGGCCACGCCGCCGCCGATCAGCTTGAGTTCGTGCATCGAATTGCCGGTGATCGTCGCGCCCAAGGCCGCGCCGCCAATGATCAGCATTTCGTGCGGAATCGCCTCCATCACCGGGCCAAGCGCGCCGCCGGTAATGGCAAAGCCGCCGAACACCATGATCAGCAAGACGACAACGCCTATGCCTGCAAACATTGAACTAACCCCCTAAATACACGTAGATGCGGCCAGCTCAGTGGAGCAAGTCGAACAGCGATAGTCCCGCCAGCCGAGCAAAACTGGCCTGGCTGGCCTGCAATATGGTCATGGTTTCCTGAAGCCGGGCGACGGTTGCGGCCAGATCGGTGCCGCCGACGCTGGCCTCTTCGGTGGCGCGCATTTCCCCCAAATTGGTGCGCCGTTCGGTAGTCAGGTCGATCCACGCCAGCCGCGTTCCGACTACCGTTTGTGCGGTCGAGATAGCGTCCAATCCCTGATCCAGCACATCGAGCGCTGCATGGGCCGACGCTTGCGGATTGGCCGCGCCGCCCAAGAGATCGTCGGACAGCCCTTTCAGCACCGCCAGTAGATCGGTCGGGTTGGCGCCCACTGAAAAGTTCATGAACTCCGGCCCGATCAGGCCCCGGCTGACCACTTGGCCATCGCCCAGGGGCAAGTCGCTGACGCTGGCTGTGCCGATGTAGGTGGCGTTGCCCAGCGCGTCGGTCTGATAAGCCGCGCCGGCCGTTTCGCCGCCGAACAGCGCATGGCCTGCCGCGTCGCGGCTGTTGGCGAGCGCCAGAACATTGCCCCGGATCGCGGCGATTTCGGTGCCGATGCCTGCTCGCTGAGCAGCGGTCAGTGTGCCGTTGGCCGCCTGCGTCGTCAGTTCCTTGACCCGCGTGACATAGCCCGCAAACGACGACAGCGCGCTGTCGGTTAGCGATAAGTCCGTCACCGCGCGCTCGGCATTGGCAGTGTTGATGGTGGAGAGCGAGTCCGCGTGGCTCAGCTGCCGCAAGCGCGATGCCGCGACGGGATCGTCCGACGACCGGGTGAACCGCTCGCCGCTGGCCATGCTGGTTTGCAGGCTTTCCGCCTCAGCCCGCAAGCTGGCGATGCCCTGCATTGAACGGTCGTAAAACGCGCTGGTGCTGGTGTTGATCGTGGTCATGGCGATAAAGTCCTCAACGCAGGTTCAGCAATGTATCGAACAGGGTCGAGGCGACCTGCATGGCCTTGCCTGAAGCCTGAAATGCCTGTTGAAAGCGCATCAGGTTGACCGCTTCCTGATCCAGATCGACCCCGGACTGCGCCTCAAGGCTGATCTTCGCCCCGGCAGCGATGGTGGTCAGCGCTTCCTTGGTAACCTTGCGGCTGGAGACGGTGCCCGAGATGTCGAACAGCAGCGCGTCCATCTTGCCGGTGGGATCGCTGGCGGCCAGCGCGGTGCCCAATGCGTTGAGATTGCCCGGATTGCGGCTGCCCGCGCCGGAACCGGCGGGAGCAGTGGCGACGCCGGTGCCATCCGAAAACGCCAGCGTCATGCCCGCCGCGCCGCTGCCGGAAAACAGCGGCTGGCCGGGGCTGCCGTTGAGGTCTGCGCCGCCAGTTTGAACGGTGTTGACGGTATTCATCAAGCCATCGGCAATCGCGTCCAGCTTGGTGCGGACGTCGGCCAGTTTGACCAGCGCCTGCTGCTTGCCCGCGAGCGATCCGCCGGTGAGGGTGAGGGCGTTGCCGCCCACGTCGAACGATAGCGTACCGTCGGCCGCCGTGGTCATTGCCAGCGGCGTGGCAGTGCCCCCTTGCACTGTCAGTGGCCCGGTGGCACCACCCAGCCGCAGGGCAACGGTGCCGTCAGGGCTGAAACTGGTCGAAACATCGGCATAGGCGCTGATCTGCTGGAGCAGACTGTCGCGCTGGTCGAGCAGGGAAGACTGGTCGCTGGTGGCATCCGCCGCGCGTGACAGGCGCAGATTGACGCGCGCCAGCTCGCCGGTCAGCGTATTGACCTGCGCAACTCCGGCGGTCGCCTCGAACTGCATGCCGCTGGCGGCAGAGTTCAGACTTTGCGCGGCGATGTTGAAGGTGCCGACCATGGTGCGGGCGGATTCCATCACCCCGGCACGCAGCGAGGGATCGGTAGGATCGCCCGCCAGCCGCTGCAACGATCCGTCGAAATCGACCATCGCGGGGTAGACGCGCGACTGTTCGATGGCGGATTCGATATTTTCAAGCCCGGTCACTTCACTGTCGGCGCGGGCGGCATCGGCACCAGTGCGGCGCACTTCGGACTGGCGGAACAAGTCGGCGTTGCGAACGACTTTGTCCAGCCGGACGCCCGATAGCGACACGTCACCGATCCGGCCCAGCCCGCCGGACGAGGAAACCTCGGCCATTTGCGCAGTGCGGCGGACATAGCCCTCAGTCCCGGCATTGGCGATGTTCTGCGCCGTAACGTCCAGCGCCACCCGTGCCGCCATGGCTCCGCTGCGGGCGATTGAGAGGAGATCGGAGGCCATTTACCTGATCCCCGTTGCGGCGGGTGGCTGCAATCCGGCCTGCCTGGCAAGCTGCGTTTCGATCATTTTGGCAAAGCCCAGTCCACCGCTTTTGGATGCGATGTCGGCAAAGTGTTCGTCGCGCATGGAGGTGAAGGTGTCGGCGGCTTGGCTGCCAAACAGCTTGTCGCCCGAACCAGAAGCCCGCGCGGAGGCGAGCATCTGGCGGACCATGATCGCCTCAAACTTCTGCGCCGCCTCGTGCAATTTGGCGCGGTCGTTGGGCGCAGGAGCAAGCGGCAAGACGCTCGACCGGATGGGTGTGGTGCCGCTCATCACAGCACCACCATTTCAGCTTTGAGCGCGCCGGCCTCTTTCAGCGCCTGCAGGATCTCGACCAGATCGGACGGCCCTACGCCGAGCAAGTTCAGCGCATCGACCACTTTGGCAAGGCTCGCCCCGCCCTTCATGGTGATCACGTGGCCGCCGTCTTCCTCGGTCTTGATCTCGCTCGATTC
>JBDUBN010000021.1:0-15292 GCA_040004085.1 Novosphingobium sp. | reverse complement strand
GCATCAGGTCTATATTTGGCGCGCGACATAAATGCATTGAGAAAAGCGGGGTGCAGAGGTTACGTGAGCGTGTGGCGAACCGAGCAGCTACACCGATAGCGCGAATATCCCCACCTTGCGCTTGTCATACATGTCAGCGATTGCGCCAGCCGGGATCGACACCAGCATCACTGGCAACATCAGCGCCGTCTGCACCAGCGCCACAATCGACACCGCGCTCGTCAGTTGGGTCATCAGCCAGGCCGCGCCGACCGCTTGTACCAGCAAGCCCAGATTGGACAGCAGGCTGGCGCTCCAAATGCGTCGGAACAGCGGCATGCGCGGCGGCTCGCCAATGCTCCCCCCGGACGCGCGCGGCGTCGTGACGGCATCAGTCAAAGGAAATGACCTGCCGCAAGACGGTGGGGTCATTGTCCAGCGCGTCGAGATAACTGGGCAGATCATCCAGCTGACCACGCGCGGTAATCAGGGAATCAAGATCCAGCTTCCCCAGCAGATAAAGGTCGCAGTAAAGCGCGAAGTCGCGTGCCGTCACGAGCCCGCCGGCGACGTTGCCGATCAGATGCTTGCCATGGACCGACAACTCGTTGAGGTTGAACTCGACCGTTCCCTGCGTCCCGCCAAGCCCGGTCACGACCATCGTGCCGTCGATGCGCGTGGCGTCCCAGGACGCGCGGATCGTTTCAGCGCGCCCGACATTTTCGAATGAATAATCGAAGCCCCGCCCCTGGGTCAGCGTCTGGACCGCATCAGGTACCTCGTCCGGCGTGATGACATGGGTGGCACCGAACCCCAGCATAGCGGCATGCTTCTGCCGCGCCGGTTCGACGACGACGATTGAGCCGCACCCGGCCAGCTTTGCACCCATGACAGCACAGGCACCGATACCGCCGCCGCCGAAGAAAATCGCGCTCGCGCCGACTTCGGGCCGGGCCACGTTGATGACCTGGCCAGTGCCCGTCATCACCGCGCAAGCCATCAGGCTGGCGATTTCCAGCGGCACTTCGGCCGGACAGGGGATGGCGGCATTGGCCGACACCAGCATTTCCTCGGCCCAGGTGCCCTTGCCGACCATGGAGCCGAGCAGCGTCCCATCCTTCAGGCGAAACTTCGCATTGCCCCCGCCCAGATCCTTCTTCTCGCAAAACCATTGGGCGCCATGCGCGCAATAATAGCATTGGCCGCATTGGGGATGGCCGATGATTACATGCTGGCCAACATGGCGATCCGTCACCTGCGATCCCACTTCGATGATGATACCGGCGCCCTCATGCCCCGCTACGCAAGGCAGTCCGGTTGGCCATTTGCCATGGACGGCGGAATGATCAGTCCGGCAAACGCCGGCGGCCTTCAGTTTGACCTTCACGTCGGTCGGCCCGACCGGCATTGTCTCCACATCGTCACGGATGCTGAAATTGCCGACGGATTCTATGACAAAGGCGCGCATTGAGTTCCTATCCCGAACAGAGTCTTCAAGATTGCTCGTATTCCTTATAAGGGATATTTGGCAACTGTCGAATGCCAAAGTTAGCCACATTCTGTGAACGGACAAAGTAAGCTGCACCCAAATACCAATTGTGTGCGTCGACTTCCCTATCCCCAAATCCGACGCGGCCCGGTCGCGCGGCAACCCGCTGGCACCTCCGCTGGACTGGCACACTGAAAATCCTTGTCGACCGCCGAACGATTTAACGTCTATCCATGGGGGCGGAAATGGGTGGAGTTGATCCAGATGGATTTTGCCAATTTTGATCTTGCCGCGCTGATGCCCTTTATTGCGGTGGGTTTTGCCGCGCAGCTGGTGGATGGCGCGCTGGGTATGGCGTTTGGTGTGATTTCGAACACCTTGCTAGTGGGCGTTCTGGGGGTGCCCCCGGCGCTGGCGTCACAGCGCGTCCATCTGGTCGAATGTTTCACCACCGCAACTTCTGGCATCAGCCACTTGCTGCATGGCAATATCGACAAAGTGCTGTTCTTCCGGTTGTTGGTGCCCGGCGTGGTCGGCGGTGTACTGGGTGCCTACGTGCTCAGTTCGCTGGATGCTGGCGCGGTCAAGCCATTCGTGTTGCTCTACCTCTCCGCCATCGGCATTTATATCCTGTGCCGCGGGCTGTTTTATCCGCCGAAAATCAGGCCTGCCAGAATGGTCGCGCCGCTGGGCCTGTTTGGCGGCTTTCTCGATGCGGCGGGCGGCGGCGGCTGGGGGCCGGTCGTGACATCGAACCTGCTGATCCAGGGAGCCGATCCGCGCAAGGTTGTCGGCACGGTCAACTCGGTAGAATTCTTCCTGACAATAACCGTATCGGCGGCTTTCATCTACAAGCTTGGACTTGCCGACGTGGCTGGTGCCACGTTGGGCTTGCTGATCGGCGGATTGCTGGCCTCACCACTTGGCGCATGGGCGGCCAAGCATTTTCCCGCCAAGCAAATGCTGATCATGGTTGGCATCGTGCTGACGCTGACCAGCGGCTACGGCGTGTACCGGGCCTGGGGCTGAACAGCGTTGCGGTCATGAAAAGGCCCCGCTCTGCCAGTGCAGAGCGGGGCCTTTTCAATACAGTCGATCAGTGTCTCAGCCGACGATCCCGCCCGCCGCCAGCACCGCCAGCGTCAGGATATCCGGAGCCAGCGCGGTCATTGGCGCGATCTGGATCGGCTTTTCCATGCCAATCAGCATCGGACCAATGGTCGAACCACCGCCCAGTTCGCGCAGCAGTTTGGCCGAGATATTGGCCGATTGCAGGCCCGGCATGATCAGCACGTTAGCGGGAGCGGTCAGGCGGCTGAACGGATAGTTGGCCATGACTTTGGGATTCAGCGCCGCGTCCGGGGCCATTTCGCCCTCGTATTCAAAGTTCACCCCGCGCTCGTCGAGGATGGCGACCGCGCCGCGCAAGTTGTCGAGCCATTTGCCCGACGGGTTGCCATATGTCGAATAGGACAGGAACGCGACGCGCGGCGTGTGGCCCATACGGCGCGCGACGGCGGCGGTTTCGATGGCGATATCCGCCAAGTCCTCGGCAGTTGGGCGCTCGTTGATCGTGGTATCGGCCATGAACACGGTATAGTTCTTGCCGATCATCAGATGGATGCCGAACGGCAGATGGCCGGGCTTGGGGTCCAGCACCTGCCGCACTTCGCGCATGGTCTGGGCAAACGGCCGGGTAAAGCCCGAAATCATCGCATCCCCGTGCCCCAGCGCCACCAGCAACGAGCCAAAGACATTGCGGTCCTGATTGACCATGCGGCGCACGTCGCGCTCCATGAAACCCTTACGCTGCAAGCGGTTGTAAAGGTAGTCCACCATTTCACCGATCAGCGGCGAATTGGCGGAATTCTGGATTTCATAGCTGTCCGGATTGCCGACGCCCAGTTCCACCAACTTGGCATGGACTTTGGAAGTGCGGCCAACCAGCACCGGCGTACCATAGCCAAAATCGCGGAACTGGATCGCCGCGCGGAGCACGACTTCTTCCTCGGCTTCGGCAAAGACCACCCGCTTGGGGTTTTCCTTCACGTTGGCATAGACTTGCGTCAGCACAGAAGTCGTCGGATTGAGCCGCGCCTTCAAGCTGAGGCGGTAGGCGTCAAAATCCTCGATCGGCTTTTGCGCGACGCCTGAATCCATCGCCGCCTTGGCGACGGCGGACGAAACGACTTCCATCAGGCGCGGATCGAACGGCGCCGGGATGATGTATTCGCGGCCGAACTGCTGGGCTTTGCCATAAGCCTCGGCGACTTCTTCGGGCACTTGTTCGCGCGCCAGTGCGGCAATCGCCTTGGCGGCGGCGATCTTCATTTCCTCGTTGATCGCGGTCGCCCGCACATCCAGCGCGCCCCTGAAGATGAACGGGAAGCCGAGTACGTTATTGACCTGATTGGGATAATCGCTGCGTCCGGTGGCGACGATCGCGTCTGGCCGCACGGCCATGGCATCGGGCGGCGAGATTTCCGGATCGGGGTTGGCCATCGCGAAAATGATCGGATTGGCTGCCATCGAGCGCACCATGTCCTGCGTCATCGCGCCCGCAGCCGACAGGCCGAGGAAGATATCTGCGCCGGCCACCGCTTCGGCCAGAGTGCGCCGGTCCGTGTCGGAAGCGTGGGCAGACTTGAACTGGTCAATCCCCTCGCGGCCGCGCCAGATCACACCCTTGGTGTCGCACATGATGACGTTGTCGTGGCGCACGCCCATCGATTTGATCAGCGAGGTGCAGGCAATTGCCGAAGCACCCGCACCGTTGACCACGACCTTGACGTCCTTGAAATCCCTGCCCGTGAGGTGGCAGGCATTGACCAGGCCGGCGGCAGCGATGATCGCGGTGCCGTGCTGATCGTCATGCATGACCGGGATTTTCATCCGTTCACGCAAGGCTTGCTCGATCAGGAAGCATTCGGGCGCCTTGATGTCTTCCAGATTGATGCCGCCAAACGTGGGCTCCATCATGGCGATGGCTTCGATCAATGCATCGGGGTCTTCGCTGTCGAGTTCGATGTCCATGGAATCGACATCGGCAAAACGCTTGAACAGCACCGCCTTGCCTTCCATGACCGGCTTTGATGCCAGCGCCCCAAGGTTGCCCATTCCCAGAATGGCGGTGCCGTTGGTGATCACCGCAACCAGATTGCCCTTGGCGGTATAGTCATAAGCGGTGGACGGATCATCGGCGATGGCCTGCACCGGCACCGCGACACCGGGCGAATAGGCGAGGCTGAGGTCGCGCTGCGTCGCCATCGGCTTGCTGGCAATAATCTCGATCTTACCGGGCCGGATCGTACTGTGATAGAATAGCGCTTCGCGCTCGGTAAAACGGACATTGCTTTCATCAGTCACGCTGGCACTCCCTGTTTCCAAGTCCTCCTAACCAATCTGGCCGCTACGGGATAGGGGAAAGCTTGGCCGTGCCGCTTTCCAAACCGGACAAAGTGCCGCTAATCCACGCGCGATGTCATCTGCAGCCACACCAATGATGGTCCAGTACCTGGCGCTGAAGGCGCAGGCCGAAGGTTGCCTGCTGTTTTACCGCATGGGCGACTTTTTCGAGCTGTTCTTTGACGACGCCCGTATTGCCGCCGGGGTGCTTGATATTGCACTGACCAGCCGGGGCGAGCACGACGGTTCGCCGATCCCGATGTGCGGTGTACCGGTGCATTCGGCGGAAGGCTATCTGGCGCGGCTGATCAAGGCCGGGTGCCGCGTCGCCATTGCCGAGCAAGTCGAAACTCCCGAACAGGCCAAGCAGCGCGGCGGATCAAAGGCGCTGGTGGCGCGCGACATCGTCCGCTTCGTCACCGCCGGCACCCTGACCGAAGAAGCCCTGCTGGAACCGCGCCGCGCCAATATTCTGGCGGCGGTGTGCGATTTGCGCGGAACCGTCGGCGTGGCCTCGTGCGACATTTCGACCGGGCGGATGGAACTGGAAGAATGCGCGCCCGACCGCCTGAGCGCGGTGCTGGCGCGGTTGGGCTGCAGCGAACTGGTTGCGCCCGAAGGCTGGGACTGCAGAGCCGCCGAGCCGATCCCCCGCCCTGCGCGCGATTTCGCCAGCGACGGCGGCGAGGCGCGGCTCAAGCAGGTGCACGGCGTTTCCACGCTGGACGGTTTCGGCCAGTTCAGCCGCGCGATGCTGGCGGCGGCAGGCGGCCTCATCGCCTATCTCGATCATGCCGGACGCGGCAATCTGCCGCTGCTGTTGCCGCCGCTCATCCGCAGCGGCGAGGCGCATCTGGCGATGGACGAGGCGACGCGGGCCAGCCTTGAAGTGCTGCAATCGAGCCAGGGCGGCCGCGCGGGTAGTCTGATCGCAGTGGTCGATCGCTGCGTCACCGGGGCCGGAGCGCGGCAACTGGCGGATGATCTGTCCGCGCCGCTGACCGACGCGCGGGCCATTGGTGAACGGCTGGAACTGGTCCAGTGGCTGCATGACGATCCGCTGCTGCGTGAGGATTTGCGCACAGTGCTGCGCGCGCTGCCCGATCTGGGCCGTGCGCTGGGGCGGGTGGTGGCAGGGCGCGGTAGCCCCCGCGATCTCGGGCAATTGCGCGACGGACTAACCGAGGCGCGCCGGGTGCGCGATTATCTGCTGCTGCGGCCAGACCGTCCGGCGCTGCTCGATGCGTTGCTGCCCTCGCTGGGCGGGCATGGCGCGCTGGTTGATCTGTATTCACGCGCACTGGTCCCAAGTCCGCCGACCGAGCGATCACAGGGCGGCTTCATCGCCGAAGGCTACGATCATGCGCTGGACGCTTTGCGGCAGACCGCTGGTCATTCACGCCGGGCAATCGCGGCACTCGAAGCCAAGTACCGCGACGAAACTGGCGTACCTGCGCTTAAAATCCGCCACAACGGCGTGCTTGGCTATTTCATCGAGGTTCCCGCCAAGCATGCCGACCGGCTGATGGCACCGGATTCGGGCTTTACGCACCGCCAGACGATGGCCGGGGCGGTACGCTTCAACGCACTGGCGCTGCACGAGGAAGCCAGCCGGATCGGCGAGGCAGGCGGGCACTCGCTGGCCGCTGAAGAAGCGCATTTCGGGGAATTGGTGGCGCAGGCGATTGCCAGCCGCATGGCGATAGCCGCCACCGCCGCCGCGCTCGCCCGGATCGACGTGGCGGCTGGACTGGCTGAGCGCGCGGCGGAATCCGGTTGGGCACGACCGGTCATCGTTGACGAGGCCTGCCTTGAAATTGTCGGCGGGCGGCATCCCGTGGTAGAAGCGGCGCTAAAAACCAAAGGCGAACGGTTTGTCGCGAATGACTGCCGCTTGTCCGAACAGGACCGCCTGTGGCTGGTCGGCGGGCCGAACATGGGCGGTAAATCGACCTTCCTGCGCCAGAACGCGCTGATCATCCTGCTGGCGCAGGCGGGCAGTTTTGTGCCCGCAGAAAGCGCCACTGTGGGCCTCGTCGACCGCTTGTTCAGCCGAGTTGGCGCGGCGGACAATCTGGCGCGCGGGCGGTCCACGTTCATGGTCGAGATGGTCGAAACCGCCGCCATACTGGCGCAGGCGACGACGCGCAGTTTTGTCATTCTAGACGAAGTGGGGCGCGGTACATCGACTTACGACGGACTGGCGCTGGCGTGGGCCGTGGCCGAGGCGGTGCATGGCAGCAACCGTTGCCGCTGCCTGTTCGCGACCCATTACCACGAACTCGCCCGGCTGGCCGACACTTGCGAGGCCCTGTCGCTCCACCACGTCCGCGCGCGCGAATGGAAAGGCGATCTGGTCCTGCTGCACGAACTGGCCGATGGTCCGGCGGATCGCAGTTATGGCTTGGCGGTAGCGAAACTCGCCGGAGTCCCTCCCCAGGTCGTCGCCCGCGCGCGTTCAGTGCTGGACCGGCTGGAAAAGGGCCGCGCCGAAACGGGAGGGTTGGCCGCCGGGCTTGGCGACTTGCCGCTATTCGCCGCGATGGCCGCCGCTCCCCCGCCCGCGCCCATCGACGGCTTGCGCGACCGGATCGCCATCCTCGACATCGACGCGCTGACCCCGCGCGAGGCGCTGGAACTGCTCTATGCCCTGAAGCGCGAGGCGGGCGAGGGCGCGGAATAATTCGTTAACCCGCAGCGCATAAATACGTACCGGTGCAACCCGGAGTGCGAAATGCTGCGCCTGATTATGAGCAACCGCTGGCTGGCCGCGATCTGGGCACTGATGACCCTGATTTCTATCGCGTCATTCGTTCGCCAAGGCAGCCCCAGCATGCAGGCGCTCGACGGTGCGGCCAGCAAGCTGCACGCCCAGCGGCAGCAACAGGCCGAGGTGCGGAAACAAATCTTGCAGCCGGGGAGCGACGAACAAGACCCGGAACTGGCAGGCTTCAGTGAAACTCGCCAATCACCCCAGACCGAAGGCGAACCAGAGTTTGGCGAAGGTAGCGACCCCACGCCTAGTGATTAATCGCCCGCGATCATCATTCCGTCAACGCGCAAGGTCGGTACGTTAATCGCGCGGTGCCATTCCAGATCGTTCGCCGGGGTCAGCGCGGCGTACATTTCGATCAGGTTGCCTGCGATTGTGAACTCCGCCACGGGCCCGGCGATCTCGCCGCCCACTATGCGAAAGCCCGCGGCACCGCGGCTATAGTCACCAGTCACCGCGTTCACGCCCATGCCGATCAGTTCGGTAACATAGATGCCGTCCGCAATGTCAGCCATCAGCTCTGCCGGAGACAGGCTGCCCGGCTCGATGTGGACATTGCCCGCGCCGATCACTGGCGCGCCGCCCCCGCGTGAGGCATGGCCGGTTGGTACGCCGCCAAGCTGGCGCGCGGCGGCGCTGTCCATCAGCCAGCCGGTCAGCCGTCCGCCCTCCACCAGCGTGCGTGGCGCAGTGGGCAAGCCCTCACCATCGAACGGCCGCGAACGCTGTCCGCGCAGCATTAGCGGGTTGTCAATAATGGTGACGGCAGAATCGAATATCTGGACATCTTCCTTGCCGAGCAGGAAGCTGGCCCCGCGCGCAATCGCCGACCCCGATATCGCGCCCAGCAAGCTGCTGATCAGGGTGCCGCCAATGCGGGGATCGAATACCACCGCCATTGCGCCGCTATTGACCCGGCCCGGTGCCAGCCGCGCCACGGTGCGTGTCCCCGCCTGCTGGCCGACTTCCTGTGCTGATGGCAGGTCCGACGCATGCCGGGCAGAGCGCCACGCGTAATCGCGCTGCATCCCCGCGCCTTCCCCGGCGATCACGCTGGCGGACAGGCCGTGGCTGGTCGATGAATAGGCGCGCGCAAAACCGTGGCTGGTCGCCAGCGCAAACACGCCGCGTCCGCTGCTCGCCCCCGCGCCTTCGCTGTTGGTGACCCCTTTGACTGCGCGCGCGGCGTCTTCGGTTTCCCGCGCCAGTTCGCGCAACTGGGCCGGACTTGGCTCTACCGGATCGACCAGATCGAGTTCTGGCGACGGACCACGCAGCAACATCTCGTCTGGTGCCAGCCCGGAAAAGCGATCCTCAGGCGCAAGCCGCGCCATGGCAACGGCACGCATTGCCAATTCATCCAAAGCCGCATCGCCCAGATCGCTGGAGCCGATGCTAGCTGACGAATGCCCGACGAAAACCCGCAGGCTGATCTGTTCACTTTCCGAACGCTCGACATCTTCCAACTGGCCGAGCCGGACCGAGATGCTTTCCGAACTGTCGCCAGAATAGACCACGTCAGCCGCATCGGCCCCGGCTTTGCAGGCACGTTCAACAAGGGCGGCGGCGCGTTCTTGCGCGGTTTGGGTATCAAGCATGGCGGCGGCTTAGCCCCGCCCGCGTTCCGGAGCAACCAGAGCGGCGACCAGCTTCACAATCAGTGGCCCGAAAACAGCGATCCCAGCAGTTTGAACACGCCGGTCAGGGCAAAGGGCAGCCCAATAGCCAGCAACCACAGCGTCAGCCGGTCGCGGCGATAGTAACATTTCAGCGCCGGATCAGCGGCCTGCACGTCTGACAGGCGATTCCAGCGGCGTTCAAAGCGGCGGCAGGACGGGATGATTGCCACCACCAGCACCACCAGCGCCAGATAGGGCAGCAACGACCGGCTCTCCCCGCGCAGCGCGCCCATGGTGACGAAAATCTGCAGCCCCGTGTAAACCAGCAAGGCGTAAGCGATGTTATCGCTCATCCGTTTGCGCCAGTCGAGCGGCCGCTTCGCCTGCTTTGCAGACGCTGCAGGCTTGGCGGGCCTTAAAGCCTCAACCATGCGACCGATCCTTTCTGTTTCCTGCTCCGGATTAACATTAAACATCGAATCGGCCCGCAATCAAGGCAATTAGCCACGTAATCGGCCGCCGTCAGCAGTTTCCCATGCACGAAACCTGCCAAATGCCGGAAAGTGCACGATCACCGCTTGAACTGGACTGGCGAGCGAATTAGACCCCACGGCGATGACTGACACGCAAACGCTCGCAGCACACGACGATCAGGCCAGCGATGTAGCTGACAACGCGGCCGCTCCGCCCCTCCCGGCTGGCGGGCTTGAGGTGATTTCAATCGCCAAAAGCTATGACAAGCGCGCAGTGCTGACCGACATTTCGCTATCAGTTGGCAAGGGCGAGATCCTGGGCCTGCTCGGCCCCAATGGCGCGGGCAAGACTACCTGTTTTTACTCGATCATGGGACTGGTCCGGCCTGATTCGGGCCGCATCCTGATGGACGGCGTCGACGTTACCCGGCTACCCATGTACCGCCGCGCGGTGTTGGGGCTGGGCTATCTGCCGCAGGAAACCTCGATCTTTCGCGGGCTGACGGTCGAACAGAACATCGCCTGTGTGCTCGAATTGAACGAGCCTGACGCCGATGTCCGGGCCGAGGAACTGGAGCGCCTGCTGAGCGAGTTTGGCCTTACCCATCTGCGAACCAGCGCGGCAATGGCGCTGTCGGGGGGCGAACGGCGGCGGTGCGAAATAGCCCGCGCGTTGGCGGCCAAGCCTTCGATCATGCTGCTCGACGAACCGTTCGCGGGCATCGATCCGCTGTCGATCAGCGACATCCGCGATCTGGTCAAAGACCTCAGCCATCGCGGCATCGGGGTGCTGATCACCGATCACAACGTCCGCGAAACGCTCGACATCGTGGACCGTGCCTGCATCATTTATGGCGGGCAAGTGCTGTTCGCAGGCAGCCCGGAAGCCTTGGTGGCCGACGAAAACGTCCGGCGGCTGTACCTTGGCGAGGGCTTCACGCTGTGATGCGAGCAACCGGATACGCCTGAACCATGGCCCTCGGCCCCCGCCTTGACCTGAGGCAATCTCAATCGTTGGTGATGACACCGCAATTGCAGCAGGCGATCAAGCTGCTGGCGCTGTCGAACCTTGAGATTGAGACCTTTATCGGCGACGCGCTGGAATCCAATCCGCTGCTCGATGTCGTAGCGCCCGCTGTGGAGTCTGCGCCGGAGGGACTGGCGGACGTGCGGCGTACTACGCTGGAAAGCTCGCCTGTGGACCAGTTGATCGGCGAAGGCCGGGGCAGCGAGGATCGCCCGCTCGACATCGACGCCAGCGCGCTCGACCGCGATCGCGACACCGGCGACGCCACATCTGCCCGCCTCGACAGCGGCGATTGGGGTGAGGCTGGCGGCAGTTTCGGCGGCGAGGACGGCCCCGACATAACTGAGCGCGGCGGCAGCGGGCCGACGTTGGCCGAGCACCTCCACGCCCAGATCGGCCCTGCCACGCGCGACGCGCGGCTGGCGGCTATCGCCCGCGAGGTTGTCGATAGGCTGGACGACGCAGGCTACCTGACCGGTTCCATGCGCGAGCTGGCCGACGAATTCGATCTGCCACTGGCCGAGGCAGAAGCCGGGCTGGCGCTGGTCCAGTCGCTCGATCCTACCGGCGTCGGTGCGCGCAATTTGTCCGAATGTCTGGCGCTTCAGGCGAAAGAGGCTGACCGCTACGATCCATGCATGGCGCGGTTGATCGACAATCTCGATCTGCTGGCGCGCGGTGAATTCGCCCGGCTGAAACGCATGTGCAACGTCGATGATGAAGATTTTGCCGATATGCTGGCCGAACTGCGCCTCTACGATCCCAAACCGGGCCTGAAGTTTGCAACCGGCGGGGGCGAGCCGGTGGTGCCGGACATCCTGATTACCGCCCGGCCTGCTGGCGATACCACTGACGGCGGCTGGGACGTGTCGATCAACCAGGCGACGCTGCCGCGCCTGATCGTCAACCGCAGCTACTACGTCGAACTGCGCGGTGCCTGCGATGACAAGGCGGCGCGCGGCTGGCTGTCGGAAAAGCTCGCCGACGCCAACTGGTTGGTCAAGGCGCTGGATCAACGGCAGAAAACCATCCTGAAAGTCGCCTGCGAGATCGTCAAACAGCAGGACGGCTTCTTCCGCCACGGCGTCTCACACCTGAAACCGCTGACGCTGCGCGCCGTCGCCGATGTCATCGCCATGCACGAATCGACTGTCAGCCGGGTGACCTCCAACAAGTACCTGCACTGCGACCGGGGCACGTATGAACTGAAGTATTTCTTCACCTCTGGTGTCGCCTCAGCCGATGGCGAAAGCACGGCTTCGGCAGAGGCAGTCAAGGCATCGATCAAGCAACTGATCGACGGCGAGGACACCAAGGCCATTCTGTCCGACGATGCCTTGGTCGATCTGCTGAACGGCAAAGGCTTCAACCTCGCCCGCCGCACCGTGGCCAAATACCGCGAGGCCATTGGCCTTGGCAGTTCTGTGCAAAGGCGGCGGCAAAAGGCGCTGGCAGGCGTGCGATAGCGCGGGCGAAATCCAAGCGCACCGCCACCCTGTTGACGTGCCGCCTAAATCGCCCGGTACGTGTAATTGCGAAAGCGCGCTCGGCCCTTGCCGCTGGCAAACAACGCCGGACGCAGACTGGCCAGATCGTCGATGGTGTTCGCGTTATAGCCTGACACTTCACTGCGCACCCCGTGCCGGATCCAGCCTGTCCCCGGCGTTCGGTAGTACATGGTCACGATATTGCGATCATTGACGATCCTGAGGTCGATTGTCCGCGCCGCCGCGACCGGTTCGGGCCAATAACTCGCCTTGCCACCGCGATAGCTGGTCATCTTCGCACCGTCATAGCCCATGCCAAGGAACAGCCGGTCGTTGAAGAACAGCAGCAATCCGGCCTGTGCGCCGTCTTCCAGTTCGACCGAGACCGTGCATTCATAGCCATGATCGCCCACCGGATGGGTCAGGGGCGAGCCATCGTGCGGACCCGTGCCCTTGGCCTGAAGCACCAAGGCACCGCCGCCGATTGCCGCGCGCCCGTTTTCGCGCGGCGGCTGGTTGTAGAACCGCCAGCGAGTGCCCAGCGCGAACGTGGCGAAATTGTCGCTCCATGCGATACCGTGCGGCCCCGCTACACCGCCGCGCGGCTTGCCGATGGGGCGCGACAGATCGCCGCCCAACGCACGCGGCCAGCCGTCCCTGGTCCAACCCAAGGGTTCCAGCAGCGTCTGGCGGCCCAGCGTACGATAGCCGTTCTCGTAACCGTGATAGACCATCCACCAATCGCCCGGTCCTTCGAGCATGGCCGGTCCTTCAAGCATCGTGGCATGGCCGCGTGACAGCCAGCGTTCAGTATCCGCGCGGGTATGGACTATGGGGTTGTGCGGGCAATCCTGCCACGGACCATGCACCGAGCGCGAACGGGCGACCGCGACCATGTGTCCGGTTGGCGGTCCGCCGGTTCCGCCCACCGCAGTGACGAGATAGAAATACCCGCCGCGTCGGAACAGCTTTGGCCCTTCCAGCGAATAGGCTTCGACAATCCATTCGTCGGGGTATTTCCAGCCCGCATAAGCAGGCTCGACCGGACCGGCGGTTGCGAGGCCGTCATCGGTCAACGCCACGCGGCTGACGCCTGACAGGAACAGGTAGCGCTTGCCATCTTCGCCGACCACATGGCCGGGGTCGATCAGGTTGCCGATGCCAAGATCGATCGGATCGCTCCACGGCCCACGAATGTCATCGGCATGGATGACAAAGATGTTGGCAAAGCTCTTGAAACCTTCAGACCACGGCGCAGCCATGAACGGGATGTAGATGAAATAGCGGCCGTTGTGCTTGACCAGATCGACCGCGAAAACCGTTCCCAGCGGCTTGGCGAGAGCGGTTGCGATGGGTGTCCAGTTCACCAGATCGCGCGAGTGCCAGATCAGCAGGCCCGGCGATGCCTCGAACGAGGAGTGGGTGAGATAGTAATCCTCGCCGTCCTTGAGGATCGAAGGATCGGCAAAATCGCCCGCAAGGATCGGGTTCAGGAACGTGCCATTGCCCAGATCGGCCTGGCGCTGGCCTTCGATGCCCCTGCCGCGTTGACCTGTGCCCTGCTGGCCAGCAGCCGCGACCGGCGGAACCGCCGCCGCCAGTCCGCCGAGTGCGCCAAGCGCCAGAGTGCCGCGACGGTCGATCATCAGCTAATCACTCCCTTCACCCTGCGCGCGCATCTGATCGAGCGCGTTTTCGCCGTCAAACAAACTAGAATTTGAATTCCTATTTGTCCAGCGGGCTTTGCAATTCGCATTGCTGATTGTCCTTGACCGGATGTCGCAGATAATTAGAAAGTAAATTCTAATTGAGCAACAGCCCAGAAACTCCCGATGCGTGGGAGACGCCCGATGAGTGGGAGAAGAGAGCGCGCGATGAAAGATCTTTCTGTTCTGGTAATTGGCGGAGGCATCGGCGGACTTTCCGCCGCCATCGCGTTGCGGCGCAAGGGCCATGCGGTAACCGTGATCGAGCGTGATCCCGAATGGTCGGTTTATGGCGTCGGCATCATCCAGCAGTCGAACGTGATCCGGGCAATGGACCAGCTCGGCGTACTTGATGACTTTCTTGGTGCCGCCTTCGGGTTCGATGCGGTTGAGATTTTCGCGCCCGATGGCACCAAGGTTGCGAGGGTGCCGTCGCCGCGTCTGGTCGAGGGCAGGCCGGCAAATGTTGGCATCGGCCGCCGGGCGCTGCAAATAGTGCTGGCAGGAACGGCGCGGGCCCTTGGCACCGAAGTGCGGCTAGGCGTAACCGCCGCGTCAATCAAAGATGACGGCGAACGCGTCGAGGTCGGCTTTTCCAACGGTGCCATAGGTACTTACGACCTGGTTGTCGGCGCGGACGGGGTCTATTCGCAGACCCGCATCACGATCCTGCCGAAAGCGGAAAGCCCTCACTTCACCGGTCAGTCGGTGTGGCGCTATAACTTTCCGCGCCCGCAGTCGCTGGACGCGCTGCAAGTCTACAACGGCCCCATCGGCGTTGGCCTCGTGCCAATGAGCGAGAGCCTGATGTACATGTTCGTGACCACGCCGGAGCCCGAAAACCCGCGTTACCCCGCGCAGGGATTGGCGGCGGCGATGCGGGCCAAGCTGGCGGGTTGCTCACCCGCGATCCGTGCCTTGGGTGAGCAGATCACCGACAACGCGGGCGTGGTATACCGCCCGCTTGAAGGGATGCTGGTGACGGGCGCATGGCACAAGGGGCGGGTCGGCTTGCTCGGCGATGCCGTGCACGCCACCACCCCGCATCTCGGCCAGGGCGCGGGCATGGCAATCGAGGACGCCATTGTGCTCGCGGACGAACTGGACCGGCACGACGACGTCGAAGCCGCCCTGGCGGCATATCGCGACCGCCGCTTTGAACGCTGCGCCTATATCGTCAATTCCAGTCTGGCGATCTGTCACGGCCAAATCGGCAAAGGACCGCCGGTGGACAACCACAAGGCTACTGCCGAGATGTTCGCAATCGTCGCGCAGCCGATCTAGAGCCAGATGACGTTAGATTGCACCGCCGGGATTGCGTCAGGAAGCTTCTC
>JBDUBN010000020.1:0-15413 GCA_040004085.1 Novosphingobium sp. | reverse complement strand
CAGACCGAAGCAACCGCTGGCGTCGCCGCTGGTTACGACTTCGATCTGGGCAGCTCGGCATTCGCTGGCGTTGAAGTTTCAGGCGACAAGATCCTGACTTCGAACACGCACGTTGCCGCTGGCTTCACTGGTCGCCTTGGCGCGAAGCTGGGCGCCGGCAAGCTGTTCGCAGCTGGCGGTTACACCACTTCGTTCTGCTCAGGCTGCGACGGTGAATACCATGCTGGTGCCGGCTATGAGCACAGCTTTGGCAACAAGCTGTACGGCAAGGTTGAATATCGCCACTTCTTTGAGCGTGGCACTTCGTCCAACGCTGACGCAGTATCTGCCGGTCTCGGCGTGAAGTTCTGATCGTTTAACACGATTGAGCAAGAATCAGGGCGGCCCGGCAACGGGTCGCCCTTTTTCGTGCGCACGATCTGAACGGTCAAACGGTGGTAATTGCTCTGTTGCGTAATAGTCACAGCTTTATGCTGCAATGCACTCGTGGCAGTAATGGTTGGTTGTATCGTCGAAATACAATGGCTAACCGCCCGATAACGCCCCCGTTAGAAGGGTTAACCAACAGGGAATTTAACAGTATGCGTACAATTATTATCGCACTCGCCGCATCGGCAGCGCTCGCCACTCCCGCACTTGCGAACGAAGCTCGCGTCGAAGCGCGCGGCGGCATCATCACCGTTCCAGGCAGCACCGAAGGCACCGTCGGCGTGGCCGCTGGCTACGATTTTGACCTGACGCAGGACATTTTCGCTGGCGTTGAAGTGTCGGCTGACAAGATCCTGACCGGCGGCACCAAGGTTGCCTATGGCTTCACTGGCCGCGTCGGCACCGGACTGGTTGGCGGCAAGCTGTTCGCAGCTGGCGGCTATACCACGGAAATCTGCAACGCCTGCGACGGTCGCTGGGATTTCGGTGCCGGCTACGAGCACAATGTTTGGGGCAAGGTCTACGCCAAGGTCGAGTATCGCCACTACGTCAAGAAGGGCTTCACGCCCAGCGCTGACGCGGTGGTGACCGGTCTGGGCATGAAGTTCTGATCGTTTCGCACGATTGAACTGATAGATGAGGGCGGCCCCGCAACGGGTCGCCCTTTTTCGTTGGCTTACGCTGAGCGGACTGCAGAGCAGAAGGCGGCGATCTTGCCGATGTCCTTTACGCCGGGCGCAGATTCGACGCCGGATGAGGTATCCACCAGTGGAGCGCTGGTCAGACGAACCGCTTCGGCGACATTGTCCGGAGTCAATCCGCCCGCCAATCCCCATGCCACGCGGTTTTTCCACGCCGCCAGCAGCGACCAGTCAAACGACAGGCCCATGCCGCCGGGCAGCGTGCCTTTGGGCGTTTTGGCATCGAACAGGATCTGGTCCGCTGCATCGGCAAAGTCTGCGGCGCCTGTGACATCGTCGGGGCAGGCGACCGGCACCGCTTTCCACACCGACAGTCCGGTCATCGCCTTGAGTTGGGCCGCGCGGGCAGGAGTTTCGTGGCCGTGTAATTGCAGCGCATCAAGACCCGCCGCCGCGACCGCCTCGGCAATTTCTGCGTCGCTGGCATCAACGAACAGCCCGACTCGTTTGATCCGCCCCGCAGCGCGTGCGCCCAACTGCGCGGCGAGCGACGGCCGGACATGGCGGGGCGACGGTGGGTAAAACACAAACCCGACGTAATCCGCGCGCGCGGCAATAACCGCCTCCAGCGTTTCGGCGGTGCTTATGCCGCAAATCTTGATGGCACGCGTTGGCATTGGTTCGGCGCTACAGCGTTGCCTCAATCGCGCGTGCAGCGGCTACGGGATCCTCGGCGCGGCTGATCGGGCGGCCGATCACCAGCACGCTGGCTCCGGCATCGCGCGCGGCGCGGGGGGTGACGGTGCGTTTCTGGTCGCCGGACTTGCCCTCGGCGGGTCGCAAGCCGGGGACGACCAGATAGCCATCCTTCCAGCGCTTATGCACGGCGCCAACTTCCTGGCCAGAGCAGACGATCCCGTCGAGGCCAGATTCCTGGGCCAGATCGGCCAAACGTAACACGTGGTCATGTGCGCTGCCGTTGATCCCCGTATTAGCCATGTCGGCTTCGTCCAGACTGGTCAGCAGGGTGACGGCGACGACCTTGCAATGCTCTCCCGCGGCGGCTTTGGCGTCTTCCATCATTGCCCGTCCGCCGCTGGCGTGAATGGTGACTATGGCCGGTTCCAGCACGTGGATCGATTGCATCGCCGCCGCAACGGTATTAGGGATGTCATGCAGTTTGAGGTCGAGGAAGATCGGCAGGCCGACCTTGGCCAGTTCGTGAACTCCGTGATGTCCATGTGCGCAGAAGAATTCGAGGCCCAGCTTCAGCCCGCCGACGTGGGCTTTGACCTTGGTTGCCAGCGCAATCGCGGCATCAAGGCGAGGGAGATCAACGGCAAGGTAGGTCGGGTTCATGGGGCTCCGGTCAGGTCTGAATTATCAGCAGTAAGTGGGGTGCTGCCAAGCGAAGTAGCAGTCATGCTCGCCCGGTTGGCATTTTGCAACGCATTGATCTGCCGGTTCATTCTCCAGCGCGCCGCCTTTGCCAGCAACCACATCGGCACCAGCCCGAGCAGGAAGAACACCAGCGCGATCACGCCTACCGGCCAGTCAAAATGCAGAAAGTCATCGTTCGCCAGCGGCCAGAAGCGCACTGGGACAACCTTCCAGTTCATGGCGATGAAGCCGACCAGAATGGCGGTTATGACAACCCAAACTATCGTGCGAATGATCTGCATCGGCTCAGGTCCCCTTTCTTCATCGCTTCCCGACGATGCTAGAAGGGATTGGGCGCGAAGGGAAGGGACAGAGTGACGCCCTATTCGCCAAATACCCGGGCGAAAATGTGGTCCACGGCCTTGAAGTGATAGTCGAGGTTGAACTTGTCCTCCAACTGCTGCGCCGTCAGGGCCGCGCTGACTTCTGGATCAGCCTTGAGCAATTCGAGCAGCGACAGCGCACCGTCCGACTCCCATACCTTCATCGCGCTTTTCTGTACCAGTCGGTAGCTGTCATCGCGGGTCAGCCCGGCCTGCGTCAGCGCCAGCAGAACGCGCTGTGAGTGGACAAGGCCGCCCATCTTGTCGAGGTTCTTCTGCATCCGTTCGGGATAGATCAGCAGCTTGTCGATCACTCCGGTCAGGCGGCCCAGCGCAAAATCAAGCGTGATGGTGGCATCAGGTCCGAAATAGCGTTCAACCGACGAGTGCGAGATATCGCGCTCATGCCACAGCGCGACGTTTTCCAGCGCCGGGGTCACCGCCGCGCGCACGACGCGCGCCAGGCCGGTGAGGTTTTCAGTCAGCACCGGGTTGCGCTTGTGCGGCATGGCCGAGCTGCCCTTTTGGCCGGGCGAGAAGTATTCCTCGGCCTCCAGCACTTCGGTGCGCTGAAGGTGGCGGACTTCGATGGCCAGCCGCTCGATCGAACTGGCGATTACGCCCAGCACCGCGAAGAACATGGCGTGGCGGTCGCGCGGGATCACCTGGGTTGAGACTGGCTCAATCGCCAGCCCCAGTTTCTCAGCGACGTATTCCTCAACCGCCGGGTCGATGTTGGCAAAGGTCCCGACCGCGCCGGAGATCGCGCAAGTGGCGATTTCTGCGCGGGCGGCGATAAGCCGCGCCTTGCAGCGATCGAATTCGGCATAAGCCTGCGCCAGCTTCAGCCCGAACGTGGTTGGCTCGGCATGAATGCCGTGGCTGCGGCCGATGGTGGCGGTGTACTTGTGCTCCATCGCCCTGCGCTTGATCGCGGCGAGCAGCGCGTCGAGGTCGGCAATCAGCAGGTCTGCTGCCTGCGTCATCTGCACTGACAACGTAGTGTCCAGCACATCGGAACTGGTCATGCCCTGATGCATGAAGCGCGCTTCGGGGCCGACTTGTTGCGCGACCCAATCGAGGAAGGCGATGACGTCATGCTTGGTGACGGCCTCAATTGCGTCAATCGCGGCGACGTCGATCTTGGGATTGGTCGCCCACCAGTCCCACAAGGCCTTGGGAGCGCTGAGCGGGACGACGCCCAGTTCGCCCAGCTTTTGCGTAGCGTGCGCCTCGATCTCGAACCAGATGCGAAAACGGGTTTCGGGTTCCCAGATCGCAGTCATCGCGGGGCGGGCGTAGCGGGGGACCATGTTCGACTCCTTCGGATTACGCCGGTGCCGCTAGGGGGAGGGGGGGCAGAAGGCAAGGGGGCAGGCAATAGCTAGCGCTCGATTCAGGCCCGCCGCGCGCGCACCTCACCCAGATGCAGCACCGAATACTTGGCCCAGCGCCGCACGACATCGCGCTGACGCTCGGTCACGAAGGAGATGCCATAGCAGGTAAGCGTCATGCCCAGCAGCAGTACGGCAAAGGCGGGCAGGTTGGTTCCAGCGGTGAGGTTAAAGGTCTTGATCAGCAGCAGTAACGGCCAGTGAAACAAGTAGAGCGTGAACGAAAACCCGGCCAGCGCGCGGGCGAGCGGATCGAGCGACAGCCACACCCTCGGCCAGTGGTTGACCAATGGACGCAGGCCGATAAACACCGCGGCCACGCCGATGCCTAGCAGTAGATCGGTCAGCGCAAATTGCGAAAAACCCGGCTTGACGCCCATCGCGCTGAATAATTGCAGCGTAAGCAGCCGGCCTTCATTCACCAGTGTTGTCTGATACAGGCACAGCGCGAGTCCTGCGATCAGCCATACCAGCCCCGCCTTCCAGCCGCATCTCCTGGCAAATGGCGCGAGTGCCAGCGCCACGCCGATCAGCCAGACAGGCAGCATCAGCAGTACTTTCGGTCCAGCGAGTATGGCGAACACCACTAGCCACGCTGCACGCTGCCAGCCGCGAAGAAATACTGCCGCGCCGAACAGGGCGTAATACCAGACCTCATAACACAGCGACCAGAACGGTGGGTTCCACAGCGGACCCGACCCCCACGGGCTTTCGCTCATGAACAGCATCGGCATGACAATCGCTCGCAATGAGAAGTCGCCCCATTGGTCAAAATGCTGCGGCGGCGCCCCGATGAACTTGGCGAGCAGGAAGGCAGCGGTGCCAAAGCCGATCGCAATCAGCGCTGCGGGCACGATCCGCGCCGCTCGGGCGAGAGCAAAGTTGTGCAACTTGCCATGCCGCCGCTGGACGGAGGTGGTGATAACGAGACCGGACAGCACGAAGAACACCACTACCGCATTATGTTGCGCCATCGACGGCGGCAGGAACGGGCCAATGTAAAGCTGGGCCTGAACCGAATGGAAGATGAGAACGGTCAATGCCGCCGCAAACCGGATCAGGTCAAGGCAGGCGGACATCGGAGCGGTAATGAAGCGCTCGGTCCCGGCGGGATCGGTCTGGGTGGTCACGTTGTTCTTTTTATCCGGCTGGCCAAGTTACCTGACAAGCGCGCCGGGGATGAGCGAAAGCGGGGGGAAACTCAAGCGACTTGCGAAACATCGTGAAACCGGCGCTGCGGCCAAGTGAAGGAAATGGAGATTTCCCCTGCGGCGTTACCGTGCGAATCAAAACTGCGTTCGCTGATCACGCCGTGCCCGTCGTGGTCGATTGCCATGACCGTGCTGCAGCGGGTGCCGTATTCGGGATCGTTGATGAACACGCTGGAAAGGTGGGATGCCGGGCCGGGGCCGGGTAACGGGCGATCGCCGCGCAGTACGGCGAACAGCGGTGTGAAGTCATCCGAATCGCTTTGCAGCCAGCCTGAAAGTGCGGCGGTGACGCGCTGGGTTTTGGGCCACGGCGCATCGAAGGCACCGTTTGAAACTCCGTGCACACCATCACTCATTGGCTGGCGGCTCTCACCGGGATGATTACTAAGGACCAATGCCCCGCCCGGCGCGGCGGATAGCAGGTTGAAGGGGTTGTATTCGGCGATTGGCACTGCGGCCGGATCGGCATCGCCCAACAATGCCGCCACCAAAGCGCCGCGCGACGGTCTGTGCGGCTGGGGGAAACCATCGACCCTGTAGTTCGTCACCAACGTAAAGCGCCCGGCCTCGCTAACGCCCAGCCACGTGCCGCCGGATTTCAGGTCGCGCCCGGCAATAACCCCGCTGCCGTCGTCCCAGCGAGCGAGCGGCGCGGCAGGGCGGGCGTGGAATTCGTCGCGGTTGGCGGCGACCACCAGCCGCCAG
The DNA here is from genome assembly GCA_040004085.1 of Novosphingobium sp. Classification (GTDB taxonomy): domain Bacteria; phylum Pseudomonadota; class Alphaproteobacteria; order Sphingomonadales; family Sphingomonadaceae; genus Novosphingobium. Next base: position 9,270 of record JBDUBN010000020.1, on the reverse strand, counting down.
CGCGGATGCGCGTTCCAGGCGGCGGCGGCGATACACATGTCAGATAAGCCCCTTGGCTTTCAGCGAAACATGGCCTTGCCGCCCGATAATCACATGATCGTGAACGGCAATGCCCAAGAGCCGCCCAGCCTCGGCAATGCGGTTCGTAATTTGGATGTCGGCGCGGCTCGGTTCGGGTGAGCCGCTGGGGTGGTTGTGCACCAGAATCAGCGCGGCGGCGCCCAGATCCAGCCCGCGCCGGATAACTTCGCGCGGATGGATCGCCGCCTCATCCAGCGAACCGTCGCCGACATGCTCATCAGCGATCAGCATATTGGCGGTGTTGAGATACAGGATGCGCACGCGTTCGACATTCAGGTGGGCCATGTCGATGGTCAGATAATCGATGAGCGCCTGCCAGCTTGCCAGCACCGGCTGTTCGCGCACCGCCTGACGGGCCATTCGGCGGGCGGCGATTGCGACGATTTTGAGCGCGGCGGCGCTCGTCTCACCCATGCCGGGGTGCGCAGCCAAAGTGCGCGGATCAGTGTTGAGCACGCCCGCAAAGCTGCCGAACCGCTTGATCAACGCGTGTGCCAGCGGCTTGACGTCCTTGCGCGGAATGGCGGTCATCAGCAGGTATTCGATAACCTCATGATCGCCTAGCGCATCGACCCCGCCAGTCAGCAGCCGCTTGCGCAGTCGCTCGCGGTGGCCCGCAGCATCGTGCGCTGGATTGGGAGCAGAGCCAGCCGCATCGAACAGTTCACCATCAGCCACCGGCACATCACTCCGCAGAAACTTTGTCTGCATTGCCTTTCGCCGGACGAGGGCGCAAGTATAGTGCGATGGCGGAATCGCGCGAAGTGCTCCCGGAAAGTGATGAAAGTGCCGGTGAACTGTCCGGTACCAGGCGGCGCAGGACGGGCTTTGTCGTGCTCGGCGCATTGGCCGTGGTCCTGCTCGCGGTATTGGCGGTGCTTTGGCTGAACCGTGAGACGATTGCCGGCAACATCATCGCACGCCAGCTTAAGCAGATGGGTGTGCCCGCCACTTACACCATCGAATCGATTGGCGCACAGCGGCAGGTTCTCACCAACATCCTGATCGGTGACCCGGCCCATCCCGATCTGACGATTGAGCGCGCGGATGTGGAAATCAAGCCGCGCTTCGGCTTTCCGGCGATTGGCCGCGTCACGGTGTTGCGGCCTCGGCTCTATGGCACCTACCACGGCGGCAAGTTGAGTTTCGGCAAGCTGGACGCTTATCTGTTCAAGCCATCGACGACGCCGTTCCGCCTGCCCGACCTGGACTTGGCGGTGATCGACGGGCGCGGCTTGCTGGTAACGGACAACGGCCCAATCGGTGCAAAGCTGGAAGGTGTCGGTCCGCTGCGGTCTGGCTTTGCTGGCATTGTCGCTCTGACAGCGCCCCAATTGTCGGCTCAGGGATGCAGGGCCAGCAAGGCCAGCCTTTATGGCAAGCTGAGCGTCTCCGCCGAACAGCCGCGCTTGGTCGGCCCGCTGCGACTGGCGACGCTTGACTGTTCGGCGAGCGGGTTAAAGCTGCGGCAGGCAGGCATCCAGCTCGATACGACTTTGGACAAGGGCCTGAAAGGCGCTGCCGCACAAGCATCGCTGGCGTCCGGCGCGCTGGACTTTGGCTCGGCGCATGCGCTGGGGCTGAGCGGCTCGGCGCGGCTGACTTATCGTCAGGCGGCGCTGGTGGCGCAGTATGAAGTTACCGGGCATTCGCTTGCCGCCGCGCAGATGAATGCCGCAGCCTTGTCGACCAAAGGGCAATTGCGCGCGCAGGATAATTTCCGCACGCTCAATCTTGAAGGCGCGGTGAGCGGCAGCGGTCTGGCGCTCGGCCCCGGTTTGGATCACGCGCTGGCTAGTGCGCAACGGGCGGGCGAGGGCAGCTTTGCGGCACCGCTGCTCGCCCAATTGCGCGGCGCTTTGGCAAGGGAGGCGCGGGGGAGCCGGTTAGCGGGAGATTTCGTCCTGCGACGGGAAAAAGGCTCCAGCAGTCTGGTAGTCCCCCAGGCCGCCTTGCGCGGCGGCAGCGGAGAAACACTGCTGGCGATTTCGCGGCTGCAACTGATTTCGAGCGGCCCCACGCCCCGGCTGGCGGGCAATTTCTCCACCGGCGGCACCGGCCTGCCGCGCATGACCGGACGGATGGACCGTGACCGCCACGGCGCGACTACTGTGCGCATGACCATGGCTCCATATGCTGCCGGGCTGTCGCGCCTGGAATTCCCCGAACTCGTCGTGGCGCAAGCGGCGAACGGCGGAGTGGGCTTTTCAGGCCGCGCGGTGGCATCTGGCCCACTACCGGGCGGCAGCGCGCAGCAACTGCAACTGCCGATTGATGGGTCATGGGCGTCGGGCGGCGGGTTGGCGCTGTGGCGCGGGTGCCGAACCGTGCGCTTCGCGGCGCTGGCCTATGCCAACCTGACGCTGGAACGCCGTGAGGTGACGCTTTGTCCGGGCAGCGGCGGCGCGATGGTTCGCTCTGGCCCGCGTGGCTTGGCTATCTCCGCCGGCGCGACCGCACTCGATCTGAATGGCACATTGGGAGCCACGCCGATCCGTATCGCCAGCGGTCCGGTTGGCATTGGCAAGCTGGGGAGCAATTCCGCCTCTGTTCATGCGAACAAGCTCGACATCAGCCTCGGCCCTGTGGCCACCGCCGCCAGTTTCCGCCTGACCGCGCTCGACGCAGCCATCGGCAGCGAAGTTACGGGCAGTTTTTCCGGCACCGACGCGCTGCTCTATGGCGTGCCGCTCGATGTCGTCGGGGCAAGTGGTCAGTGGCGCTATGCAGGCGGCAGGGTGGATGTCAGCGCGGGTACCTTCCAGTTGCTGGACCGGATGCAGGTCGATCGCTTTAAGCCGCTGATCGTCCGAGACGCGGTGCTTTCGCTCGCCGATAATCGTCTGACCGCCAACGCGCGCCTGCGCGAACCCGCAAGTGACCGGATGGTGGCCGACGTGGCAATCGTCCATGACCTGAAGGTCGGCACCGGCCATGCCGACATTTCCGTGGCGGATTTGCGCTTCGACGATCAACTCCAGCCGGACACTTTGTCCCCGCTGGCGCTGGGTGTGATCGCCAACGCGCGCGGATCAGTGAATGGCACCGGCCATATCGACTGGAACCAGCGTACCGTCACAAGTTCCGGCAAATTCAGCACCACCGGCCTTGATTTCGCGGCTGCATTCGGCCCGGTCAAAGGGCTGGCTGGCACCGTGCACTTTACCGACTTGCTTGGCCTGATCACCGCGCCCGATCAGCGGCTGACGATAGCCTCGATCAACCCCGGCATTGCCGTTGAGGATGGCGTCCTCAGCTTTGAAATGCGCCCCGAATCAGTGCTTATGGTCAATGGCGCGTCTTGGCCATTCCTCGATGGCCGGATGACCCTGCTGCCCACCCGCATGGTGCTCGGCGCATCGGAACAGCGGCGATACGAGTTGAAAGTCGACGGCATCAGCGCCGCCAAGTTCGTCGAAAAGATGGAACTGGCCAACATGTCGGCCACAGGTGTGTTCGATGGCTCGCTGCCGCTGATTTTCGACCAGAACGGCGGCCGAATCGAAGGCGGCGTGCTGACCGCGCGGGCACCTGGCGGCAACGTCTCGTATGTCGGCGCGCTGACGTACAAGGACATGGGCGCGATGGCCAACTTCGCCTTTCAGGCGCTGCGCTCGCTGGATTACAAGCAGATGCGTATTGCCATGGACGGCGATCTGGAAGGCGAACTGGTCACCCGGGTGCGCTTTGACGGCGTGACGCAGGGGCAGGGGGCCAAGCGCAACCTGATCACCAAACAGCTTTCGAAACTGCCAATCCGCTTCAACATCAACGTGCGCGCGCCATTCTATCAGCTCATCACCTCGTTCAAGGCGATGTACGACCCCGCCTATACCGCCGATCCGCGCGCCGTCGGGCTGCTGAACGCGCAGGGTCAGCCAGTTTCTGGCCAGCCGATTATTCAGCCCTCAGTCAGCGAGAAGAAGCCATGACGTATCGAGAATTGACCGATGGCGTTCCTGCTGCGATTGTTCCTGCCATGCAGGGGTTTCAAGACAGGGTGCGGCTTTCGGGCCTTCGCGGCAACGCGGTGGCGATGGTGGTGGGATGCGCGATGGCGCTCGGCGGGTGCGTTTCAGTCAACGCGCCGGATAAGCCGATAGTCATTGAGCTGAACATCAACATCAAGCAGGAGGTGATCTATCGCCTGGCCGCTGACGCCGGGGCCACGATAGACAAGAATTCGGGAATTTTCTGATGTTGTCACGTACTCACCGCTTCCGCTCTGCTCTCGCCCTCACGCTGGGCGTGGCGCTGCTTGCCGGACCCGCACAGGCGCAGCGTGACCCGGCCTATGCCTCCGCGCGCGCCAGTGGTCTGGTGGGCGAAAAGACTGACGGCTATCTGGGAGTTGTCGGTGCGGGCAATGCCGAAGTGCGCCACATGGTTGATGACATCAACATCAAGCGCAAGGCCGTCTATGCCCAGCAGGCTCAGGCGCAGCACGCCACGGTTGAGGAATATGCCTTTACCGCCGGTTGTCTGGCGATTGGCCGCACGGCTCCCGGGGAAAAGTATCAGGCGCCCGATGGCACCTGGAATACGCGCACCAGCGCTCCCCCGGTACGTGACGCTCGCTGCCCATAGAGTTGTAGCGCTGCCACGCGCGCTGTGTGCAGGTGCACAGCAGCCGGTTGACTCGGCTTACCCCCCCGCCTAAGGGAGCGGCGCCCTCGGAGGGCAGGCTTCGTATGTGCCCGGAAGTCCTCTCAAAAGGAGCATGGCATGAACGATCACCCGCCCGAACAGGAACCCATTGGTGAGGACGCGCGGATCGATGCGCTTGAACAGCGGCTCAGCGCCGCTCGCAAGCGGGAAGACGAGCGTAACCAGCCAGCGGCGGGCGCGGAAGGTGATGCAAATTATCGCCTTGGCAGCCGTGTGCTGGCGGAACTTATCGGTGGGATCGGTGGCGGCGCGTTCATCGGTTCAGTCATAGACTGGGCCTTTGGCATCAAGTCGCACGCGGGTCTGGTGGTGGTGATGATCCTCGGGATTATCGTTTCCTTCAGGAATATTATCCGGATTTCGAGCCGGCGCCCAGATTGATCCCACCCGTGGGGACAACGATGGGCGCTGTCGTGCATGTAATCAGTAGTTTCATGAGGCAGTACGTGGCAGGCGAACAGGGCAAAGTCGATCCGATGCACCAGTTCAAGATCGAGCCGCTTTTCGGCACGGCTGACTGGCACATCGCGGGCTATAACATAGCTTTCACCAACTCCGCGCTGTGGATGGCGATCACCACCATCGCGTTGCTGGTCTTCGTGGCTGGCGGCAACAAGCGTGCGCTGGTCCCCGGCCGCTGGCAGATGGCCGTTGAAAGCATGACCGGTTTTGTCGACGGCCTGCTGGCTGCAAACATCGGTCCCGCTGGCAAGAAGTACGTACCTTACATCTTCTCGCTGTTCATGTTCATCCTGTTCTCCAACGTCCTCGGCCTGCTGCCGCTGGGCCTGATCGGCGTTCACCCGTTCACCGCGACGAGCCACTTCACGGTCACCGGCGTGCTGGCGATCCTGTCATTCACCATCGTTCTGGTCGTCGGCTTCTGGCGGCATGGTCTGCACTTCTTCTCGCTGTTCGTGCCGCACGGTACGCCGCTGTGGCTGATGTGGCTGATCCCGTTCATCGAACTGATCTCGTTCCTCGTGCGTCCCTTCAGCCTTGCCCTGCGTTTGTTCGTGGCGATGATGGCCGGGCACGTGCTGCTGGAAGTGCTGTCGAGCTTCGTTATCTCCAGCGCCAATTCTGGCGTCATGTGGGGCGGCATTGTCGGCCTGCCCAGCTTCATCCTGATGATCGCCATCTGCGCACTGGAAATTCTGGTCGCGGGCATTCAGGCCTACGTTTTCGCGCTGTTGACCTCGCTGTATCTCAACGACGCTGAGAATTTACACTAAGTTTTTCCCACAACTATTTGAAATTCAAGAAGGAGTTTTTGTTATGGAACCTGCAAGCGCAAAGCTGATCGGCGCTGGTCTGGCTGCAATCGGTGCCGGCATGGCCGCCATCGGCGTTGGCAACGTGTTCGGTTCGTTCCTGGAAAGCGCACTGCGCAACCCCGGCGCGGCTGACGGCCAGCAGGGCCGCCTGTTCATCGGCTTCGCGGCTGCCGAACTTCTCGGCCTGCTGTCGTTCGTCGTCGCGATGATCCTGATCTTCGTCGCCTGATTACGAGCTGAATTTCCGGACGGGAGCGCCTGACAAGGGCGCTCCCGTCCATTAATATACCTACCGACCCAATTCACCCGTTAACGTGTCAGTTCGGCATGTGGCGGGGCGGTCAATCGGAACGGAACGATGCCTCAAATCGCGCAGCTATCCGAAACATACGCCAGCCAGGTTTTCTGGCTGCTGTTGTTCTTCGGGTTCATCTTCTTCGTCATTGGCCGCGGCATGGTGCCCAAGGTCATGGCAACTGTCGAGGCACGTGGCGGCCAGATCGCCGCTGACCTCGCCGCCGCCGAAGGTGCCCGCAAGGCCGCCGACGTGGAGGAGGAATCCTGGCGTATCCAGTCAGCGAAACAGCGCAGCGAAGCGCAAACGCTGATAGGCAACGCCAAGGTTGAAGCCGCCAAGGCAACCGAACTGCGTCTGGCCAATGCCAACCACGGCATTGAAGCCCAGGTTGCTGCAGCCGAAGCCAACATCGCCACTGCCCGCAGCGGCGCTCTGGCGGAAATCGACACCGTCGCGTCTGAAGCCGCCATCCAGATCGTTGCCCGCCTTTCGGGCCTGACGGTTGACGCCGCGGCTGCTAACGCGGCTGTGAAGGAGGCGCTCAATGGTTGATCTCATCTCATTGCTCGCCGCAGCGGGCGCACATGAAGCGGCTGAACCGGTTGCGCTGGGCCTGACCCCGCCAGCTTGGGTCGCGCTGTCAATGTTCGTTCTCGTGCTAGTGATGCTGTACCTCAAGGTGCCAGCGATGCTCACCGGAATGCTCGACAAGGGCATTGGTGAAATCCGCCAGCAGCTTGACGAAGCCAAGGCCCTGCGCGCCGAAGCCGAAGCGCTGCGTCAGGAATACGCCAGCAAGATTGCGGGCGCCGAAAAGGACGCGGCGGCCATGCTCGATCACGCCCGCCACGAAGCCGACGCGATTGTCGCCAAGGCCGAAGCGGACACCGCAGCAGTAATCAGCCGCCGCGAAAAAATGGCTCAGGACAAGATTGCCGCCGCACAACTCGCCGCCATAAATGACCTGCGCGCCCGCGCCGCCGGAGCGGCCACTGCGGCCGCTGCCAGCCTGATTGCGTCGGGTCATGGTGCCGGTGCCGACAAGGCTCTGGTAGACGAGGCGATCAGCGCGATCTGATTGGTTTGTTGCCGACATGAATTAAGAAAGCCCCCGCCACGTGCGGGGGTTTTCGTTTGTCTACGCAAAAACAGGGAGGTTTGCGGGGGTTAAAACGAGTCCTTCGCGCTCCTGAGCGCTGCAAACGTCGCCACTGCATCGCCGCCGCCCCAGCGGGCCTGTATGTCTGCGCTATCTGCGCGCAGGAACGGGTTGGTGGCGAGTTCCCGCTCCAATCCCATCGGCACCGTCCATTCACCGCGTGCGCGTTTGGCAGTGATCTCGTCGGCATAGGCTTGTAGCGTCACATTATCCGGATCAGCGTGGAGGGCGAAGCGGGCGTTGCTCGCCGTATATTCGTGGGCGCAGTAAAGCGTGGTTTCCGGCGGCAACGCTTTCAGCCGCGACAGGCTAGCCCAGAACTGGGGCGGGGTGCCCTCGAACATCCGGCCGCAGCCCAGCGCGAACAGCGCGTCGCCAACGAAGGCGATCCCGGCTTTCGGAAGGTGGTAAGCAATGTGGCCCATCGTATGGCCGCCAACGTCGATTACCTTGGCCTCAAACTCGCCAAGCCACAGTGAATCGCCGTGAGCTACCGTGCGGTCGACTTCCGCGATCTTGGCCACTTCGAGCGCAGGCGCGGTGATCACGCAGCCAGTCTCCACCTTGATAGCCTCGTTGCCGCCTGCGTGGTCGGGGTGCCAGTGGGTGTTCCAGATTTGGGTGATGTGCCAGCCTTTGGCCTTGGCTTCGCGCAAATAGGCGTCGGCGTCAGGCGTATCGATGCACGCGGTTTCGCCGCTCGCCGCATCGTGGATCAAGTAGCCGTAATTGTCGCTCAGGCAGGCGAACTGGTGGACTTCGAGCATGGTGATCTCCTTGACGGAGGTGTTTAGCGGATTGGGTTGTGCGCCATAACCCCTGCTGTTTGAATTTGGTTCGCGCAGAGGCGCGGAGGCGCAGAGGAGAGCACGAGTGGCGATGCTCCTTCCACATGGCAACGTAGCAACAGGCGCGATGTTGCAAATGAGAGATAGCCTTTGGCAAGAACAAACTCTCAGCGCCTCCGCGCCTCTGCGCTAACCAAACAAAAAACCCGCCCGCTCTGGTGAGCGGACGGGCCTTTGTAGTTCAGGCGGTTAAGCGAAGAAGGTTTACTTCTTGGCCTTCAGCGCCGCGCCGAGGATGTCGCCCAGTGATGCGCCGGCATCCGACGAACCGTACTGTTCCACGGCTTCCTTCTCTTCATGGAGCTGACGCGCCTTGACCGAGAAGTTTGGCTTCTTCGAACGATCGAAGCCGGTAACCATGGCATCAAGCTTCTGGCCAACCTGGAAGCGATCGGGACGCTGTTCGTCACGGTCACGGCCAAGGTCCGAACGCTTGATGAAGCCGGTCGCGCCGTCTTCGCCAGCCTGTACTTCGAGGCCGCCATCGCGGACTTCGAGGATGGTGACGGTGACGACTTCGTTCTTGCGGAGCGTGCCGCCGGTCGAGGCTGCAACGCCGCCAGCTGCCGGAGCGCCCTTTTCAAGCTGCTTCATGCCAAGGCTGATGCGTTCCTTTTCGACATCGACGTCGAGGACCACGGCCTTGACTGGCTCGCCCTTGCGATGCAGCGCCAGCGCGTCTTCGCCCGAGATGCCCCAAGCGATGTCCGACATGTGAACCATGCCGTCAACGTCGCCGTCGAGGCCGATGAACAGGCCGAATTCAGTGGCGTTCTTGACTTCGCCTTCAACGATGGTGCCGATCGGGTGCTTGTCAGCAAAGTCGCCCCATGGGTTCGACTGAGCCTGCTTGAGGCCCAGGCTGATGCGGCGCTTGTCCGAATCGACTTCGAGAACCAGAACTTCGACTTCCTGGCTGGTCGAAACGATCTTGCCGGG
>JBDUBN010000253.1:0-4539 GCA_040004085.1 Novosphingobium sp. | reverse complement strand
TCTGCAGATCCTTGCTGACGATCTTCAGGATGAAGTCGATTTCGCCGTTCAGCATATGGCATTCACGCACTTCGGGCAGGCCGCGCATGTGGTCTTCGAATTGGCGGAGCGCGTCTTCGGCCTGACTTTTCAGGCTGACCATGGCGAACACCGTGATCGCAAAGCCCAGTTTCGAGGCGTCGAGTTCGGCGTGGTAGCCCTTGATAACGCCCGAATCTTCTAACCCTCGCACCCGGCGCAAGCACGGCGGCGCGGTCAGTCCGACACGGGTGGCGAGTTCGACGTTGGTGATGCGCCCATCGTCCTGAAGCTCGGCGAGGAGGCGCCGGTCTATCGAATCCAGATTTGCCATCTACAAAGCCTTTCGCCCATTTGGCGCAACGATACGGCAATTAACCATCCGATTGGTGCCGAGTCTGATAATATTATTATTCCATATCGCAATTGTCCCGCTTTGCAACGCACCTGTTCATAGTCTAGGTGGCTGGCTGACATCGGCTCTGCGAAGGTGTTATCACTAGCCACTGCCAATCACCCCGGAGCACCAATGCATTTCGATGACCGCCTCGCCACCGTGCTGCGCGCCCGCGCAGGCGGGACGACTGCGGCCCGGACGCAGTACCGGCAGGTGATCGACCTGCTCGGCACAATGCCCAGCGAAGCGCGTGGCGTGGCGATTGATCAGGCGTTTGTCCGGCTGAATGAGCTTTCCGCAGATATTCCCGCCAATGATCGCGCCGCCGTATTGGCTCAGCCCGGCATGCGGCTGCGCAGTCCGCGCCTGCTGGCCCAGCTTGCCCGCGCCGAGGCTCCGGTTGCGATAGCCGCCATGCGCGCGGCCCGGCTTTCCGAAGCGGAATGGCTGGACCTGATTCCGGTGTTGCCGATCGCGGTACGCGGGTTCGTCCGCCATCGCCGCGATCTGGGTCCGGCGGTTGAGGCGCAATTGACCCGGCTGGGGATCAATGATCGCGGGTTGCCGCCGATGGCAGCATCGAATGACCGCAGCACATCCGTGACCGCGCCGCCGGTAAATACTCCCGCGCCCGAAACCCCCGCCACACCTCGCGAAGGCATCGGCGCGATTGTCGAACGGATCGAAGCCTTCCGTCGCCGCCGCGCCGAGGCACAGGCCGCGCTGCTCCAGGCCAGCGATGGCAGTAACGTCGCTGACCAAGCGGCAGCCCAGGCACCCACCCTCGCCAGCTTCGACTTCGTCTGCGATGTGGCTGGCCGACTGGTCTGGGCCGAAGGCAGCGCCGCGCCGATGGTTTCAGGCATGCGCATTGCTTCGCGCGATGTAGCCTCGCCCGCGCTGTCATCTGCCGCACTGACCGACGCCTTCCGCCGCTGTCAGCCGATCCGTGCCGCCGCGATCACGCTGTGCGGCGCTCCGGCTATCGCGGGCGAATGGCAAATCGATGCCGCGCCCGATTTTGACGATCTGGGCCACTTCACCGGCTATCGCGGACGTTTCCGCCGTCCGGCTCCGGCCTCTGCGGCTGCGCCAGCGCCCGATAGCGAGGCGGATCGTGTTCGCCAGCTGCTCCACGAACTGCGCACGCCAGTGAACGCAATTCAGGGGTTCGCCGAGGTGATCCAGCAGCAATTGTTCGGCCCGACCCCGCACGAGTACCGCGCCCATGCCGCCACAATTGCCGGAGACGCCGCGCGCATGCTGGCAGGCTTTGACGAGTTGGAGCGGCTGGCCCGGCTCGATTCGGGCGCAATGAAGCTTGAGGCGGGAACTGGCGATCTGGTCGCGATTGTGACCGCCACAGTCCAGCAGCTTGAGGCACATACCGCCCAGCGCGACAGCGGCTTTGATCTGGTCTGCGACGATAAATGGGCACACGTCGGGCTGGCGGATGACGACGCGGAGCGGCTGATCTGGCGGCTGCTCGCCACGCTGGCCAGTGCCGCCGCACCCGGCGAACGGCTGCGACTGCGGCTGCGCCGGAAGCGGCACGTCGTGCGGCTGAGCGCCGACCTGCCCGCCAGTCTGCTGGCCCAAGCGGACATCTTCCGCACCGAACCCGCCGCCTCGCCCAGCCCGCTTAGCGCCGGGATGTTCGGCACCGGGTTCGCCCTGCGGTTGGCCAATGCCGAGGCCCAATCGGCGGGCGGCATGCTGGAACAACGCGGCGAAGTGCTACGCCTTGAATTGCCCCTTGCCGCCAAAGCCGCGATCAGCGAGACTGCCGTCCTCACTGAAAATAAAGGAAATGCGGCCTAAACCCGTTTCCAGGCGCGAGTGAGCTTGGGTCGGGCGATAAGGGACTAGGTTTTGTCGGAACGGCGCATCTATGATCAGCCAGCAGCGGCTGACTTTGTCCGTTTCAAGCCCGGATTCGGCCAACGATTTATTCTCACCATTGACGCGGAAGAAGAATTCGACTGGACCCGCCCGCTGGAACGCACCGGCCACAGCGTGGACAGCGTCCCGCGCTTGGCAAAATTCCAGCAATTTTGCGAAGCGCTGGGCATTGTTCCGCTCTATCTGGTGGACTATCCGCTCGCCACTTCCGCAGTCGCCGCTGACATCTTGCGCGGGCCGCTGGCCAGTGGCCAGGCTGAAATCGGCGTGCAGTTGCACCCGTGGGTCAATCCGCCGTTCGAGGAGACAATCAACGAGTTCAACAGCTTCTCCGGCAACCTTCCCCCCGAACTTGAACGCGCCAAGTTCATGAAACTGCGCGATACCATCGAGGCGAACTTCGGCAAACCGCCGCTGTCCTACCGCGCGGGGCGCTATGGCGTGGGGCCGAATACCGTGCCGATCCTGCGGGATGCGGGGATTGCCGTGGATACTTCGGTGCGCAGCCGCTTTGACTATAGCGCGACCGGCGGCCCCAATTTCCGCGATCTGCCTGTCGTGCCATGGTGGATCGACAAACAGCAGCGGCTGATGGAAATGCCGCTGACCACGGTGTTCTGGGGCCTACTGCGCCAGCAGGGCCACTGGCTCTATCCCAAGATGTGGCGTGTCCCCCGGATGCGCGGCGCGCTGGCGCGAATCGGCATGCTGGAACGAATCCCGCTAACCCCCGAAGGCGTCAGCGTGACCGAGGCGATTCGCGGCATCGACATCGCGGTTGATGATGGTTTGCCGCTGCTGGTGTTTTCCTTCCACAGTCCTTCGCTGCAACCCGGCCACACGCCATATGTGCGAACGGCAGAGGATCTTGACGCATTTTACGACTGGTGGCGGCAGGTTTTCGCATATCTGGCGCAGCGAAACGTCCAATCCACCAATATTGGTGAAATCATGCAGTCAGTGGAGCTTGCTTAACGCGCGCGGTGCGTCTACCGGGCGTCTCGTTCGGTACGGGAAATTCTCGTAACGGGCCGGAATGGTGACGTTGTGGTGGTAACACCGTGGTGGATCTGGGCCTGTAGCTCAGTTGGTTAGAGCCGGCCGCTCATAACGGCTTGGTCGCGGGTTCGAGTCCTGCCGGGCCCACCATTGCCCCCTGAAGGTCGCAAGACCGGAAGGAATGAAAATACCCCGGGTCGGGGAGTAGCGCAGCCTGGTAGCGCATCTGGTTTGGGACCAGAGGGTCGTAGGTTCGAATCCTATCTCCCCGACCATTATTCAAAAACCTTGCAAGCTTTTGAATAATAACAGTTAAAATGGCAATTGCGAAACAGGTAACAGCCTCCTGTGGATGCCGCGCACGCCGGTCAATCAATCCGCTGCAAAATTTGCGCCAAGCCAGACGCAATATGCGCTGGCTGATCCGGCACTACTCGGTCGGTCCGCGTTGCCGCATCGAACTGGGTCCAAGCCGAACACCTCTGGGACGCTTCACGGTTTCGTGGTGCGGTGCGCGATCGGATCCGTCTTGACCGCAGTCAGCGGCAGATAGCGTACGATTGTGATCAACCAGAGGTGTCATATTTTTGTATGTTACACATACCTTTTCGGCTATGCCTTTGCAACCGCGCGACAGCCGGTAGAAAGGCAGTACCGCAATGCCCGTTGTAATCCACAGTAAACAGCTGGCGCCGCGGCTGCCCGTAATTGCCGCCCATCCTGTCGACCCCGTTCCACAATCTTCCCAGTCCAAGCCGCCGCTCGCGCGCCAGACCGTCTGCGTCGATGACATCCGCATTGAGGCGTTCATCGGCGTTCATGGCCATGAGAAGAACCGGCGCCAGTCGCTGATCGTTGCGGTCGAGCTGGAGATCGATCCGCCTCGGACGGACAGAATTACCGAAACGGTCGACTATAACCGGATCACCGAAGCCTGCCGCGAGCTGGCCGATCAGGGTATCGCGCTGATAGAAAGCTTCGCCACCAGCTTGGGCGAGACGCTGATGGCTGACGCGCGGATCATCCGCGCCAGCATCCATGTTACCAAGCCCGGGGCCTTGCCAAACGGCATTGCCCGAACAACAGCTGAACTGGTCCGGACAGCCTGACTGCGGGCGCTATGCCGCCTTAAGCATGGCAAGCGCCGCCGCGATGAAGGCATCGACATCGCCCTCTGCAGAAGGCAGGGCGCGGCGCAGGTTGATGAAGCCGTGGATGATCCC
>JBDUBN010000252.1:0-4547 GCA_040004085.1 Novosphingobium sp. | reverse complement strand
AGCAGTGTAAAAACGCCCAAACAATTCGATTTTCGTGAGTCGCTGCCCCGTCATAATACAGGGAAACTCTATAAGCGGCTGCTACGGGACGAATATTGGCAGAAGGCCACCACCTAACCGCAATTCAGCAACGATCAATCAGGTCGTGAGCCCGAGCGGTGAGCGCCAACGCCCGCTGGTGTAGCGACTGCCCCGTGGTCATCGCTGCCATGCCGACGAACGACCGGGCATAGGTGCCTTCGAGAACGATGGCGAGCTTGTAGCACGCCATCACGCGATACCAGCGCATGTTAGAAACGTCGCGGCCACTTTCGCGTCCGTAGCGTTCGATAAGTTCAGATGGTTCTGGGAGGCCGTCCCACGGCGTTATGATCGGATCGCCCGCCCACGTTCCGTTTTCGTGCCACATTGCAAGGGCCCAGCCTAAGTCGATCAGCGGATCGCCGATCGTCGCCATTTCCCAATCGATGATCGCGACGACATCGGCCGTATCGTGGTGAAACATGACATTGGCGATGTGGTAGTCGCCGTGCATGATGCCCGGGACGAAACTATTGGGACGGTTCGCATCGAGCCACACCGCAATTTCGTTTAATGCCGCAAGATCTTTATCTACCGTCCAGCCATCAAACTCCCGGTAGCTTTCAAATTGCATTCGCCATCGACCGACTTGCCGTTCGATAAATCCGTCCAGCTTGCCCATGTCGGCAAGTCCCACTGCGACGTAATCGACCGCGGCTAATTTGACGAGACTGTCGATCAGAGAAAAGCCCATTCGGCGGCGCATTCCCGGATCTTGTGCTGCTTTGTCTGGAAGGCCAAGGGCGACATTGTATCCGTTAACCGGCTCCATCAAGTAGAATGCAGCGCCCAATATCGCCTCATCGTCGCATTGCGCGATCAACTGAGGATGCGGCACATCGGTTGTACGAAGTGCCGAAAGAAAGCGCGCTTCCCGCCGCATGGTTCGATTACCATTAGCAATGGAACGCTGGGGCGGTCGGCGTAGGACATAGCTGCGTCCTTGTCGCTCAAACTGTACGAGGATGTTCTGGCTTCCTCCTCCTAGAGGCCGAGCATCATCCAAGGGCCCTGATCCGAGCCCCTGCACGTCCATCCACTCTCGCAATCGATCAACGTTCACCAGATCGCGCCAGTCACCCTCCGCCATTTTTGCAGTACCCTTCTACCCAGTGCGGTGACTGGCCCGGTATGGGCGCAGCGCCGCTACAGACCACCAAAAACGTCATCCGTATCGTCCTGGTTTCGCTTCATCATGCGAGGCGTGGCATTAGGCGTACGGGAATAACGAGGAGCGGGGCCGGGTTGAACCACGCCGTCGACCTCAACGAATACCCCTCGTTCGATGTTGTGGGGATGATGAGGCGCTTCGGCCATTGAAAGCACGGGCGCGAAGCATGCATTCCGGTATTCCAGGGCCTCACACCACTCCGCACGCGTACGTGTCTTGAAAATTTCTGTCAGACGCACCTTGAGTTCGGGCCACGATGCCGAGCGCATCTGGGAATCGAAGGCTGGATCGGTAATCCCGATACCGTCGAGTAACTTGCGATAGAATTGCGGCTCGACCGAGCCGATGGCGACGTATTTTCCGTCCGAAGTCTCATAGGTGTCGTAGAAATGCGAACCGGTATCGAGCAGATTGACTCCGCGAACATCTCGCCACTGCCCCGCCGCACGCAGCGACCAGATCATGCTCATGAGCGAAGCGGAGCCGTCGAGCATGGAGCAATCGATAACCTGTCCCATGCCCGTCGCGCGGGCATTGAGAATCGCGCTGACAATACCAAAGGCGAGCAGCATGCCGCCTCCACCAAAATCTCCCACCAGATTTATGGGCGGCGTTGGCTTTTCGCCCTCGCGACCCAACGCGTGAAGGGTGCCGGCCAGCGCAATATAGTTAATGTCATGCCCAGCCTCAGCAGCATAGGGACCGCTCTGCCCCCAGCCCGTCATTCGCGCATAGATAAGCTTGGGCTGCTCGGCGAGAAGAACATCGGGCCCTAGACCCAGTTTTTCCATGACTCCGGGACGAAGTCCTTCGACGATCGCATCGGCCGTGCGTGCAAGTTCGCGTGCCCTCTCAACCCCGTGAGGTGTCTTCAGATCAAGACGGACGACCCGGCGAGAGCGGCTGAGGATATCCTTCGACACGTCGAGGATATCCTCAGCCGGCGAACCTCCAACCCGACCGATGCGGATCACATCCGCGCCATTATCAGCAAGCATCATGCAGGCATATGGAGACGGTCCGATCGCATCGAACTCAATGATGCGTACACCATTCAATGGTCCAGAAATAACAGTGCCCTCCCGGGGGTAAAGACGTCCAAGCCCAGCTAGCGAGCGCATGCGCTAGCAGCAGCGTTCAAAAAATGTCTCGAGCGAACCACGGTACAGCCTTACGCAATTGCCTTTACGTAACATAAGATCGAAGGGCTCACAACGTCCAAACCGGCGATTATTTGATCAGTTAATGTAGGGGGTGTTTGGTTGGCATGTGGCGACCTTACGGGCGTGACAAAGATGTCCGTGACTTTTAGCAGCAGAGTCCGCGCGTTGTATTAACTATCCATTCAATTGACTTTACGTGGGCGCTCACCTGAGGTAGACGTTTGGACGTCGCAGCACCTAACCAGCACTGAGCGCCGCGATGCATCACTGAATCGCGGTTTTTTAATGAGAAGCCGGAAATGACGATAACGATCAGCCACAAGACAGACGTGGCCATCCTCACCCTGAACCGGCCTGAAGTGCTGAACGCCATCGACATGGCTACGGCCGACGCTTTGATGCGCGCCTTGGATCAGATCGAATCGGATCAAAGTATCGCTTTGGTGATCACCGGCGCCGGTCGCGCCTTTTGCGCCGGATCGGATTTGGGTGAGCAAAATGTCGATGTCCTCGGCAAGTTAAGCGAGATGCACGCGATCGTGCATCGCCTTGTCGAATATCCCAAGCTCACCATCGCCGCGCTCAACGGTATGGCCCTTGGCGGCGGGCTCGAACTCGCTTTGGGATGTGCCCTTCGGATAGCAGCTCCGGGTGCCAAATTGGGGCTGCCCGAGATCAAAATTGCCGCGATGCCGTGCTATGGAGGTACGCAGTTGCTTCCCCGCCTGATCGGAACCTCCCGCGCGCTGTCGATGATGCTTACCGGCGAACCAGTCAATGGCGCCGAAGCTCTAAGCTTCGGCTTGGTGACTGCAGTCGACGACGATCCGCTCCGCGCGGCGATCGATCTGGCGCAAACGTGCGCCGCCGGTCGTGAGAATGCACAACGCGCCATAAGATCGGCTGTACATGCCGGGGCGTTGTTGGATTTGAAAGCCGGCCTTGAACTCGAACGCAGACTGGCGGTCGACTTGTCCACCGGCGACGAGGTTCGTCTCGCGCTGGAAACATTCAACTCACGAGCGGATCGATCGAACGCCAAGGGTAGAGATCAATAAGGAACATATGATGCGATCTATCACCGTGCATGAATTGGGCCCCCCGGAGACTTTCATGATCGAAAGCAGCCAGGCACCTCTTCCGGGGCCGGACGAAGTGCGATTGGCAACCGCCTTTGCGGGCATTTCATTTGTGGACGTGCTAGTTGCGACGGGCGGGTATCAGATCAAGCCGCCTGTTCCCTATGTGCCGGGTAGCGAGGTGGCGGGGGTGATCGATGCGGTCGGCACCAACGTTTCCGAGACGCGGATCGGCGAGCGGGTTTGCACGTTGACTGAAGGCGGCGCCTTTGCGGAGCATATCAATGTGCCAGCCGCCGAAGCCTGGCATGTCCCTGATGACATGTCCCTCGAAACCGCGGCAGTCTTTCTGGCGAGTTACAGCACCTCCTATTACGCCCTGGTCAATCGCGCTCAAGTGAAAGCGGGAGAGACGGTACTCGTTCTGGGTGCTGGCGGTGCGGTCGGCATGGCTGCGGTACAGATTGCCAAAGCGCTTGGTGCCTCTGTCATCGCTTCGGCATCCACCCAAGATAAGCGAGACCTCGCACTCGCTAGCGGTGCAGACGCTGCTGTCGACACTCATTCTCCAGACTGGCGCAACCTGGTGAAGCAAGCAAACGGAGGACGGCCCGTCGATGTCGTGTACGATCCCGTATCGGGGGACGCCACGGAGCCCGCTTTCCGATCTTTGGGTTGGGGAGGGCGTTATCTGGTCATTGGCTTTGCCAGCGGAACGATCGCAAAACTGCCCGTGAATCTGCCTCTTTTGAAAGGCGCAGCCCTTGTAGGAGTCGATTACCGACAAGCCCTCTCACACGACCCATTTTTGAAAGAACGTTTAGCGGAAGCATTGTTTGCCATGTGGGAGACCAGAGTCCTGTCGCCGAAGATCGCAAAGACATTTGCATTCGAAGACTTTCCCGCCGCCATGAAACTTGCCGCAAGCGGCCAATCTGCGGGGCGGGTGTTGTTGCGGTTTGCATGAGCTCTTGGGACGTTCTTGCAATGTAGTTACTGAATGAGGTAGTGCAGGGTACCACCTCATTCAGTATTTGACCCCGGCAGCAACGC
>JBDUBN010000251.1:0-4550 GCA_040004085.1 Novosphingobium sp. | reverse complement strand
GCATCGAGGGCATTTTGCTCGCGCGTTCGGTGGCGGGCGTGCGGTCGATCTCGTCAGGATCGGGCGTCTGATCGACTGCCGCCCTTCCTTGGACTGGGTTGGCTGTTGCTGTATCCGCCATCACTTTGTCTCCCCGTCATCTGCGCCTGACGTGCGTTCGACGATGCTCGACGCCGTGCCGGTCTTGGGATCGCGCCCGTAGAAATCCTTCGCTTCGTTGAAGACGCACAACACTTCCTTGCCGCGCCGCAAGCGGAGCTGGGCAAATACGCCGTGGATCACGACAAATTCGTCGCGGACATCGAACGGGACAATGCTCTCGCTGCCATCGGGATTGACCGCGAAGAACGCAGGCAATTCGCGTTGGTTCGGGAAACGCAGCGCGGTGAACTGGCCGTTGTCAGTAATTTCGGAGGGCTGGATCGCAGATGACCCTTGCACATAATATTGGAGATTCCGCCTGCCTTCGAGAACGGCAAGATCGAGAGCCGAGCGGATCGCGCCCGATTGCAGCGCGACAGCCTGAGTATAAGCGGCCTGCGTTGCCGCCGCTTGAGCAGCGGCGGCTTCTTCGCGCGGATAGCGGAACACGACCTTGAAGAAGGTATCTACCGCACGCGGGCCGATACCGCCGCGCCGCGCTGACAGCTCGAACGTATAGGTGCGGCTCCCTGCATTTGACCGCGTGATGACGATCAGATTGGTCGATCCGGCCAGTTCACGCGGTTTGATGAACAACGAGTTTTCAGCCGGTGCCACTTCCCACGACACGGTATCGCCGAGCGCGACATGCTCGACCCGTTCACCGGGCGAAAACACGATTTGGGTTGCCGAGCGGAAGACTCCTACGACGCGGTAAACCTGCGCGTCACTGTAGATGACTTCGCGGATGCGGCTGTCTTGTGCGGTCGGACGCGGTGTCTCGCTGGCGAGAGCCGGGCTGGCAGCAAACATCAACGCTACCCCTGCAATGCGGTGTCCTATTTTCATTGCGTCACCTCCAAATCGGCGCGGTAGCTTTGCACTTCCAACCCAAGAGGGTTTTTGAACCGTTGCTGTTCGGTCGTCGGGGTGTCGGTGGTGTCGTAAGTGATCGTCGCGATGGCGGGTGTGTCGGTCGCTGAGATTCCGCGCTGGAGTGTCTTGGTGAAGCGCACCTGCGCGACATTCTTTGAAACGAAGGTCACGGACTTGATCGCGACAAATACCGTGTCGAGATCGGTGAAAACCGATTGCGGCGATTTGGGATTGTCCTTGCCGTAAAACGCCGTCCAGCGCGCCTGTTCGTCGCGTGACGACATCGCCAGCACGCCGTCAAAAAATTCCTGGCGTGCCTGCGGAATCCAGCCCTCGCGGTTGCGGACGTAATCGGCGAGGAAATATTTGGCGACGGCTTCATTATAAGTGATTTGCTTGTCGCCCGACCCCCCTTCAGCAATTAGGGACGAGGTAATTGCGCTCGCGCCGGTCGCCTTATCGACTGTGATGACATAGGGCGCGACGGTCTTGAGCGGGGTCAGCATTGCCACCGCAGCAACGCCGGTGATGGCAAGGCCGCTGGCTACGCCCGCGACGGTCCAAGCCAACCGCTTCGAGCGATTGGCAGCGATGAGCCGGTCGTGATCCCAGCTCGCGGCCTCGGCAAAATAGGCTTTGAGGTCTTGCCCGTCGGTTACGCCACCCGCCATGACGCTCAGCAGCTCCGAAAGGGGGTAAGCGGGCTTGCACTGCTGATTGGCGGCACTTGCCGGTCTTCATTGGTGCGGGGCTTGACCTCAGGCTTTGCTGGGCTGGGGGCGGTCGGCGTTCTCTCGGGAAATACATCGACGCCACCGCGTTCGCGCCCCTGAGTCTGCGGCTGTCCCGCTGGCGTTGATGTCCCCGTTGCAGGATCAACCGTCGGCAGGATCGAGCCATAAGGATTGGCCGGGCGGCGCTGCTTTCCGTCGCACTTGGCAAGTTTCGGCGATTTTGGGGCCGCCATTAGCGTTTCGGTTGGGGCGATCAGTGCCAGCCCAACGAATATGCTCACGAACGTCTTACGCATGACCTTATCCCCCTAATTTGTTCCACGGCTGACCGAACCCGATGTCCGCATCCGGGCGACACCGCGCGCAAACCCGCGTTCGATGGCACGGCTGGTGGCCTGTGCGCCTGTTGCGCCGCGCCCGACGACAAACCCGCCTGCCGCTGCAATGGCCGACGCGAACTGGTTGGCGAGCGCAGGACCGCCGCCGCCAAGCGAGGCGGCCAGCATCGGAATTTGCAGGAAAAAGAAGAACCCCAGCGCGTAGAAGGCCAACGCCTTGATCGCCGCCATGCCGATCTCGTCATTCTCCGAGATGGTGGCGATAATCGCATCGCCGGTTTGCGTCAGGAACAGCGTCAGCACGAGCGCAAAGACGATCAGCATCAAATAATTGATGCACGCCCCCAGCCAGGCGAAGAAATAGCCGCGTGTGGACTCGAAAAGCAGCGCGGCGACAAACAATGGCCCGACCACCGAGAGCAACGCTAGGGCGAACAGGCCGAAGGCGCTGATCACGAAGCCGATGGCGGCGCAGAGTAGCGTGGCGACAATCACCATCACTACGAGAAACCCTGAAAAGACCGCATAGCCAATGTCGGGCAGCGTGCCTTGGGTTTCCTGATAATCGGCCGCAATCTTGCGCATGGTGTTGGCAGTTTCAAAGCCGGTGCCAGCCAGCTTGTCGTAGAATCCGCCAAGGCCGCCTACGTCGGACCCACCAAGCGCGCTTGCGAACTGGCTGGGCAACCCGCCAAGCGCAAACATGCCAATCTGGGTGCCGTAGAGCGAGGTCACGGCAAAATAGAGGAAGGCAAGCTGGCAGCCGCGATAGGCGTATTCCCGAAACGGATACTGCACAGCGCCGCGCATGATCGCGTAGCCCAGCAGCGAAATGTAGATCACGATACCGATACGCAGCGCAGGCGATACGATCCCGATCACCGCCGCATATTTGCCAACGATTGCCGCAAGCGCATTGCTCAGCGCCGCAAACATCGTGGTAAAAACATGATCGCTGAAATCCATAACCGGTATCTAGTCCCTGTAGGTCGCTCTCATTTTCTGAGTTGGAGCTGTGATTTGGCGAAGGCCGCTGCACGGCAATTGGTCGTCACCACCGCCGGCTGCGATGCCGCAGGCGCGCTCGATCCCGACCATTCCCGGCAGATTATCTGCATCGGCTCGATTTCGGCTGGGTGCGCAACATAATATTCCCAATCCCGCACGGGCATGGCGGCTTCGGGTGCAGATGTGCCGCACCCGGCCACGGTTAGCGCGATCGAGACGTCCAGCGCGATTAGGAGGATTGCGATGCGCAATCTCATTGGCCATTGTAATACTGGCTCGCGGCATCAAGCTTTTGGGCGAGGGCTGCCTTTCCCTCTGCGGCGCGGGCGCGTTCCTGCGCCTGTTGCTGCAAGGCGATGGCCTGCAACCGGAGCTGATCGTTCTGCATGGCAGCAGATTCGAGTTGCAGCCGCGCCGTCAGATCGCCGACTTCCTTGGCTGTGGTGGCAGTGGTCAGCCGGGTGCGGAGCTGTTCGAGGCCTTCCGCCCGCGATGTGACGGCGGCACCAATGTTTTCTGCAAGCCCTGCCTGAATGCCGATATTGCGGGCGTTGAGATCGAAAGTGGCGCGGGACGTTTCCGAACCCGACAGGCCCAATTGCTTGAGCAAATCGCGATATACGGCGTCGGCCTTGGCGCGGCCTGCGCCGACGACATCGAGGTTGCCGTTGGCAAAGCCTTGAAGCGAGCCGCCCGATATATCGAGTTCGCGCAAAGCATCGGACTTGAGCTGCTGCGCTAACTGAGGAATATCCGTTAGCTTATTCAAATCTTGATAAAGTTTTTGCGCTTCTGCAATTTGCTCTTTGCCTTGCGCGACAATCTGGAGCGCCTGCCGCACCGCGTTGATTTGCTGGATCAGGTTAGCGCTGTCATGGACCGGCATCCCTTGAGCGAAGACGGGCAGCGGGGCTGCCAGCAGCAATGTTGCGCTCAATGCTTTAATTATCACTTTCATAGCTTTACCTTTCTCTCTTAAGTCAGCTTGGACGTCTCCGTTTATGGAAGAGGGGAAGCCAGACGGCGGGATCGCGCCCCACCTCGGCAATGATTTCGTCTGCAACAGTGGTGGTTTCGGCGCGACCCGACAGCACGGCGAGCGCGTCATCGAGGCCGGAAAGATCGAGTTCGACCACAACGCTGTCATGGCCCTGCTTCACCAGAAACTTGTGGCTTTCAGGCGCGAGGTCTTCGCGCACCAGCTTGAATTCGGCGTCGGACAGCGCAAACCCTTCGACGTAATCCCGCCACGCACCGAACGGATTCGGCAGCATGATTTTGGTGGCGACCTGTTCCAGAATTGAATGACTTATGTCGCTCTTGAGCGCATCGGCGGGCGACTGCGTGGCGAACACCAGCACCGCGTTGCGCTTGCGATAGGTTTTGAGGCCGTCTTGGGCGAAGCGCCGGAAGGCGTCATCCCCGAGCGCCTTCCAGAATTCGTCAATGCAGA
>JBDUBN010000250.1:0-4568 GCA_040004085.1 Novosphingobium sp. | reverse complement strand
TACATGAGCAAGGCGGACTTTGCCGCGCTCAATCAGCGGCAGGCGGAGGCGGGGGACAAGTTGTTCGCCAACCCGCGCAATGCCGCCGCCGGGTCGCTGCGGCAAAAGGATGCCAAGGTTACCGCCGCCCGTCCCTTGCGCTTTCTGGCGCATGGCTGGGGCGCGGCGAGCGCGGTTCCGGCGACGTCGCAATTTGCCATGATGCAACAGATCGCCGCGTGGGGTGTGCCGGTTTCGCCAAGACTGGTGCGATGCACCTCGGTTGAGGCGATGATCGCGCATTACCGCCAGATCGAACACACCCGCGCCGACTTACCGTATGACATCGACGGCGTGGTTTATAAGGTCGACAGTCTGGAATTGCAGGCGCGGTTGGGCTTTGTCGCCAAGGCACCGCGTTGGGCGATGGCGCACAAGTTCCCGGCCGAACAGGCGGAAACGACGCTGGAAGCCATCGACATTCAGGTCGGACGCACGGGAAAGCTGACCCCGGTAGGGCGGCTGAAGCCGGTCACGGTCGGCGGGGTGGTGGTGTCCAACGTCACACTGCACAACCGCGACGAAATCGCCCGGCTCGGTGTGCGAATCGGCGACCGGGTGGTGCTGCAACGCGCGGGCGACGTAATCCCGCAAGTGGTCACGAACCTGACCCGCGATGTCGAGCGCCCAGCCTATGTGTTCCCCGATCACTGCCCAGAATGCCAGTCCGAAGCCGTGGCCGAGGAGGGCGAGGTCGATGTGCGCTGCACTGGCGGGCTGATCTGCCCGGCCCAGCGCACCGAACGGCTCAAACATTTCGTCAGCCGGGGCGCGCTCGATATCGAAGGGCTGGGTGATAAGACCATCGACGAGTTTTTCGGCATGGGTTGGCTCGAAAGCCCCGCCGACATCTTTCGCCTCCATCGCCGCCGCGACCAGATCGTTGGCCGCGAGGGGTGGAAGGACAAGTCTGTGGATAACCTGTTGACAGCGATTGAGGCCAAACGCTCGCCCGACGCGGCGAGGCTGCTGTTTGGCCTCGGCATCCGGCATGTCGGTGTGGTGACGGCGCGCGATTTGCTCAAGCGATTTGTCACGCTGGACAAGCTGCGCGGCGTAGCAACGCGGGCGCATGTGGACGCCGCTGATGCGGACGGCAATGTCGCGAATGAAGCCAAGGCCGAACTGCTCTCCATCGACGGCATCGGCCCGGCGGTGGTCGAGGCGCTGGGCGATTTCTTCCACGAACCGCACAATGTAGCGGTGTGGGAAGACCTGCTGAGCGAGGTCACTCCCCCCGATTACATCGTCGAAACGCGCGACAGCCCGGTGGCGGGCAAGACCGTGGTCTTCACCGGCAAGCTGGAAACCATGAGCCGCGACGAGGCCAAGGCTCAGGCCGAGGCATTGGGCGCGCGGGCAGCGGGATCGGTCAGCGCGAAAACCGATTTGGTGGTCGCTGGCCCCGGCGCGGGCAGCAAGCTCAAACAGGCCGCCGCGCTAGGGATCGAGGTCATTGACGAGGCCGCATGGTCGGAAATCGTGCGGGCGGCGGGGTGATGACCGAATACCTGATCTTCTTCGCCATTGTGCTCGGCGTAAACCTGATGCCCGCATTTGGTCCGCCGACCTGGTCGATCATCGTGCTGTACACGCTCAATTACCACTTGCCCGTGGCGGCGCTGGTGATCGTCGGCGCGCTTGCTGCGGCGAGCGGTCGGTTCCTGCTGGCGCTGGGTTTTCGCCACATGCGGCGATTTGTCCCTGCGCGAACAAAGAACAATCTTGAGGCCGCCGGAAAGGCCATCCACCAGCGCAAGACACATACATTTCTGGGCCTCGGGCTGTTTGCGCTGTCGCCGCTTCCTTCGGCGCAACTGTTCGAGGCAGCGGGTTTAATCGGTGTGCGGCTGATCTGGTTCACCGCCGCGTTTTTCAGTGGCCGTCTGGTCAGCTACACTATTTACGGGATGAGCGCGAAGGCGATCAAAGCCAGTTCGCTCGGCGACGCTTTCCGCAATGCGCTGGCCAGCCCGCTGGCAATCGGTTTGCAGATTGGCATGATCGTGTTGATCGTCTGGCTGAGCCAGATCGATTGGGCCAAACACCTTGGGAATGGGGACGGGAAGGACGGTTAACCCCGCCAGTCGATCCGTTTCCGCAACCACAAGATCGACCAATCGCCGTTCACCAGCCGTGCAGCCAGTCGCAACCCTGCGCGGCGGCAAGCGGCGCGGACTCCGGCCTCCTGCGTTTCCAGCAGCCCTGCCAGCAGCAGACTGCCGCCGGGAATCAGTGATTTGCCGAAATCCGGCGCAAGGCCGATCAGCGGTCCGGCGAGGATGTTGGCAATGATCAGATCATAAGGCCCGCTCGCGGCGAGCAGCGTGTGGTCCATGCCGTCCGCCACCAGCATGGTCAATTCGCCGGGCCGAGCGCCTTGCTCTATCCCATTCAAGCGGCAATTTTCCGCCACCACGCCAAGGCACACGTGGTCAATATCGCTCGCGGTCGCCAGCGCGCGCGGCCACAACTGCAGCGCGGCGAAGGCCAGCAGGCCGGTGCCAGTGCCGATGTCGGCGCAGTTTTTCACCACCACACCCTGCCGACGCATGTGATCGAGCATGGCGAGGCAACCGGCGGTCGTCGCGTGCTGGCCGGTGCCAAACGCCTGACTCGCCGGAATGACAAAATCGCGCACGCCCTGTTTGGCCAGCGGCGGATGGTTCGGGGTGTGGACGTAAAACCGCCCCGCGCGGATCGGCTCAAGCCCCTGCTGGCTCTGCGTCAGCCAATCGACATCGGGAAGTTCCTCAACCAAGAATTCCGGCGAGGAATTGGCAAACAACGCGGCCAGCGCGGCCTTGTCGGCGCGGCGGGGCTTTCTCGGCAACCATGCTTCCAGCCGCCAGTCATCAGGCTGATCCTCGGCAATTTCGCTGCCGGATATGACGATGTCATGGTCCCAGTCCTCGGCATCCTCATGCGCGATCAGCGCCGCCTCGATCACCGGACGACGGGCGTGGGTGGTCAGCTTCCAGCTTTGGCTCATAGTGCTATCAGACGAGGAATATCAGGCATGTGACGCGCGATAGTGCCTCATGCGGCACAGGCCAAGCCACTTGCGCTTGAACAGCCGAAAGTTTTGGCTAAGGGGGTCTTTACGGCAGGTTCAATCGAACCATTAAACTGCCGCAGGCACACTTGGGGATACTCGCGAAGATGGCAAAGGCCAGCAATCGTCCGCTTTCACCGCACTTGTCGATCTGGCGTTGGGGCCCGGCAATGTTCATCTCAATCCTGCACCGGGTAACCGGCAGCGGGCTGGCGACTATCGGGCTGGGCGTGCTGCTGTGGTGGTTGGGCGCATTGGCCAGCGGACCGGAAGCCTATGCGACGTTTCAGGAGCAGGCGACGAGCTGGTACGGTATGGTCGTACTGGTCGGTCTGTCGTGGGCTTTTTTTGAGCATCTCTGCACCGGACTGCGGCATTTTGTGTTGGATATCGGCGCGGGTTACGAACTCGATGCCAACAATCGCTGGTCGGCCATGCTGCCGATTATTGCGCTGGTGCTGACCGCCGGCTTCTGGGCGCTACTGCTGCTGCGTTGAGGAAACGAAATCATGGGTAACGGAACTTCAATCGGCCGCGTGCGCGGGCTTGGTGCGGCACATCACGGCGCGCATCACTGGCTGCTGCAGCGCTTCACCGCCATCGGCAATCTCGTGCTGGTGATTTATCTGCTGGTGTCATTTCTGCTGCTGCCGGGGCTGAGCTATATCAACCTGCACGATTGGCTGGTCCGACCGGTGCCTGCCACCGCGATGGCGCTGCTGGTGATCAGCCTGTTCTGGCACGCGCGGCTTGGCCTGCAGATCGTGCTGGAAGATTACGTTCACGAAGCGGGCACCAAGTTCGCCTGTATCGCCGCGCTTAACCTTGCCGTCTTTGCCGGTGCCGGGTTTGGCCTGTTTTCAATAGTCCGCCTCGCGCTGGGAGGCGCGTAACATGACCGCCGCTTCACCACTCCCCGCTTACAAGATCATCGATCACACTTACGACACCGTGGTCGTCGGCGCGGGCGGCTCCGGCCTGCGCGCCACTATGGGCAGCGCCGAGGCGGGCCTGAAAACGGCCTGCATCACCAAGGTTTTCCCCACCCGCAGCCACACCGTTGCGGCGCAAGGCGGCATCGCGGCGTCCTTGCAGAACAACTCGCCCGATCACTGGACCTGGCACATGTTTGACACCGTCAAGGGGTCTGACTGGCTGGGCGACCAAGACGCCATCGAATACATGGTGCGCGAAGCTCCGGCAGCAGTTTACGAACTGGAACACGCCGGTGTGCCGTTCAGCCGCAACGCCGATGGCACGATCTATCAGCGCCCGTTCGGCGGCCACATGCAGAACATGGGCGAAGGCCCGCCGGTGCAGCGCACTTGTGCCGCAGCGGATCGCACCGGCCACGCCATGCTCCACGCTCTGTATCAGCAGAGCCTGAAATACGCTGCCGACTTCTTCATCGAATACTTCGCCATCGACCTGATCATGGATCAGGGCAAATGCGTCGGCGTGATCGCCATGTGCA
>JBDUBN010000019.1:0-15537 GCA_040004085.1 Novosphingobium sp. | reverse complement strand
GAACGCTTTCATGGAAAAGCGGAAGCCCGACTTCAACAAGTTCGTCAAATAAACAAACGTAATCGACTCATTGCAGCGATGCCGGTGAGTTCACTCGGCCAGACGCGGGAAACCCCGGCTGGTCGAGTGAGCCTCGGCACCTGTTCCTGCAACACGCACCAGATCGACGCGCGCGCCGTTTCCAAGGTAGTCGAGGTGACCACCTGCACTGGATCGGAACCGCAGTCGGCGTAAAACAGAGACCACGCCATCAGCTCCATGGGGCTCGTGCTTGGAACAAAATGGCCCAGCCGCCGTTTTTTCCAGTTTCCGGATCAATCAAATCACCGATTACCGGAGCCAGGCCGTCCAAGGAGAAATCTGATGAAACGTGCATTCATCCTGCCAATCGGCGTCGCAATTTCTGCATTCACGCTGTCCCTGCCGGGAGCGGCGCAGCAAACGCCCACTACTACTTCCCCATCCACGACCACTAACACACCAATGTCGACGACCATGCCGACCGACCAGAGCAGCGTGCCTGACCAGACCGGACAAACCACCACCGGCCAGACGACAACAACAACGCAAGCCTCACCCTATAGCTCGGGCGCGATGGCTGCCGCTCCGTCGGGTCCGGGCGTGTATCCACCGTGTTCCGCGACGCTTCAAGACGAATGCACCAATACGCGACCTGAGGCCGATTATAAGGCCAGCACGCATTCCCGGCGGATGCGGCACCACAAGCGCCACTGATCAAGCCCGGCTGAGAGCAACTCGGGGGACGACCGCATTCACCGAATGCGGTCGCGCGCTCACTATCTCAGGTACCCACCTGCTGCCCGTGTGAGGTACTTCGCGGCGTATAACCTGCGTCATTCTGGCCCCCAACATTCATCCAAATACGACCATTTCCGCCGCTGAAAATTTTTTTCTCATCCCCGCGGAACATAATCCGACAAACCCGGTTTTATGGAAGCTTCCTCGGACCCCCCCATGCCCTCTCATGAGGAAGTAACCTAAAGGTGACCCCTGTTCCTTCCCTCCCTGGGACAGGGGTCCCGCTTTTCCCGGATTGCTGCGAATGACCGAGATCAAGATCGTCACGCTTGTCGGTAGCTTGCGCAGGGACTCATACAACCGGCAACTCGCCAGAGCATTGCAGCGTCTGGCACCCCCGGAATTTTCCTTCATAGACGCCGAGATCCGCGATCTTCCGCTGTATAATCAGGATGACGACGCCAATCAGGCCGACCCGGTCCTGCGCCTGAAGGAACAGATTTCCACGGCGCATGGCCTGTTGATCGTAACGCCCGAGTATAACCGGTCCATTCCCGGCGTCCTGAAAAATGCCATCGACCACGCCTCACGCCCGCCGGGAAAAAGCGCGTGGCGGGGCAAGGTGGCGGGCATTATCGGCATTTCACCGGGAAGCATGGGCACCGCTATGGCCCAGCAACACCTGCGCAATGTGCTCTCCGCCGTCGACGTCGCGGTGATGCGGCTGCCCGAGGGCTATATTCATGCGACCGAGGGCATGTTTGGCGCCGATGGGCTGCCGGGCGGGGACACGGCCAAGTTCCTGCAAAAGTGGATGGCGGCTTATGTCGATTGGATCAAGGCGCACCAGTTTAACGCGGGAACCTTTGGAGGAGCGGAAGGTTAACCGGGTAACTCGTCCAACCCCTGAGGAGCCGTGCCATGACCCAGCAAAACCCGCCCATTCCGCCGGAAACGGACAACCAACCGACCTCCCAGCCACAATCTGGGCCGCAATCCGACAAAGTCGAGGGTGAAGGCAGCTATGAAGCAACGAAGGATTATGACGAGGACGTTTCCGATTTCCTGAAACGGCGCGGCGGCGAGGTCGAGAAGCTGGCCAAGGATGCCGAAGCAGCGCTCGATGGCCCAGAAGGCGAAGACCTGCGGGCGGCGGAACAAGAGGCCAGGGACCGCGCAAAAGGTTGATCACGTCGCGTAGTGGACCATACCGGGGTAACGCCACACTGAGCGCTCGGCAAAGTTGGCGCTGGCGAAATCCCAGTTGATCAGGTTCTTCAGCACCGCATCGAGATATTTGGGCCGGTCATTCTTCCAGTCGAGGTAATAGGCGTGTTCCCAGACATCGACTACGAGCAGCGGAATCATCCCGTTGTCGATCACGAACGGCGTCTTGGCATCATGCGTGGTGATCACGCATAGTTCGCCATTATCGAGCACCAGCCAAGCCCAGCCCGATCCAAAGTGCTCCCCGCCCAAGGACGCCAACGTTTCCAGCAGCAGACTTAACGAGCCGAAGTTCTGATCAATCGCCACCTGCAATTCGTCAGATGGCCCATCCGACTTTTTGGCAGTTAGCGAATTCCAGTAAAAACCGTGGCTCCACGCCTGTGCCGCGTTGTTGAACACGTCCAGATCGCCTTCGTTGTGCGAGGTGACGACGATGTCCTCAAGCGATTGGTCGGCATAGTTGCTGTCGGCGATCGCCTCATTCAGCTTGTCGATATAGCCTTTGTGATGCTTGCCGTGGTGCAGCGTCAGGGTTGCGGCAGAGATATGCGGTTCCAGCGCGTCGATCTCGTAAGGCAGCGGCATCAGGGTGATCGGCACGGGCTATCTCCTCGGCTAGTGAGCGAGGATAACCAGCCACGGCCCGTGTAGTTCCGTCAGTCCAGCCGGGAGGTGCCGGACGCAAGATCGTCTGGTGATTGGCTTTCTTTGCCGATATCCTGCTCAATCGCGCGCTGACGGGCCTGAATATCCTGCGCCACCTTGTCATAGCGGCTGTTGTAATCGTCCGCCTTGTGACAGCCTGTCAGCCCGGCCACCAAGAGCGCCAGAACCGCGCGGAACATAACTCGCATCGCCTGCCCCTCAATAATCCTTGGAATAGCGGATGCTGACATTGGACGTGCCGAACGACGCCATCTGCGACAGGATCGACAGGCTCTTGCTCAGCGCGAATTCGAGCTGGGTGGCGGTAAAGCCGCGTGCATCGGTGATCACCTCGATGTAGATGTCGTTGGTGATGTATTTGCCCGCCGCCAAGGCGGTGCCCCGGCCGGTGGTGGCATCGGCACCAAGGATGCGCAGGCGATCAATGCCGCTGGCCGCGCGCAACTTGCCAAGCGGGTCCAGCCCGCCGCTGCCTCCGCGCAAGCTGTTAAGCGAGGCCGCCAATTGCACCACCTGAAACGTCGAAAGGCTGGTCACCGATTGCCCGAACAGCAGCCGCGCCACGACCTCGTCCTGTGGCATGTTGGGCACCGAGCTAAAGCTCACCCGTGGCCGCTGCGCGCTGCCCTCAATCGCCAGCTTGGCGGTGAGATCATCGACCGTGGCCGTGGCCGAAATCGACAGTTCCGGATCGTTCATCGGCCCGCCCAGGAACCGCACCACGCCGCGATCGAGCTCAAACCGCTTGCCGGAAAACGAATAGGTCCCGCGCACGATGTCCGCGCGCCCGGTAACGATGGGAGCGTTGCTGGTTCCGCCGACATGCAGATCGGTCTGCCATTCCGATTCCAGCCCCATGCCTGAAACGAACACGCGGCGGTCGGCCTTGAGGTTGAGATCAAGCATCCAGCGGCCTGGAAGCTGGGCTTGCGGTGCGGCGTCGCCGGTCACGCGCACGCGGCCAAGTGCCGGTTTGCGCCGCACTCCAGTCAATTCCGGCACTTCGGCGGCGCCTGCGCGGACGATCTTGTAGCGTGTTTCCGGCAGCGTCAGAGTGCCCTTGATCAGTGCGCCGGTGCCCGGTCCGTTCATCACCGTCAATGTGCCCGTCGCCGTGGCTCCCAGCGCGTCGCTGCGCGCGAGTTGGGCGTTGTTCATTTTCACCGCGAGGTTCATCGGAAAGCCATTGGCCGAACTGAGGCCAATAGTTCCCGACGCCGAGACAGTGCCGCTGCCCGCCGTCGCGGTCAGGTTCGACAAGTTGAACTGATCGTTGGTGAACCGGCCATCAATCGCCAAATTGGTCAAGCGCGTGCCGTAAGTTTCATTGACGTAAGTGAGCGCCTTGGAATGCACCAGCCCGACCAGTTGCGGCTGCGACACCCGGCCCGAAAAGTCTACCGCCACACCAATCGGCCCGGACACGAACTGATCCGGCAACGCCGCAAACGAGAACAGCACGCCCGCCGGACCGTTATAGCGAATGCCGCCGTTCAGCGCCGCGCCTGACAACTGGTCCGCCCAGCTATTCCCCGCCACGGCCGCGCCGAGCCTGGCTTGAATGCGGCCCACAATCGCCCCGCTGCGGCGAACCACCGCACGGATATCGCTGCCCTGCGCAGCGAGGTTTGCGGCCAGCGCCAAGTCCACGGGTTCTGAAACGCCCGACAGGCTGGCGCGTGAAAAGCCGCTGATCGCCAAGGCACTTTCCACGGTGGGAAAGCCACCGCTGGAACCTTGGGAGAAATTCAAACGCCCTGTGGCCGATCCCGACACGCCGAGCGCAGGCGAAAAACCGTTCAGCAGTGACAGGTCGAACCGGCTCAGCAGCGTCTGGACGCTGAGGCCGTTGCCATATGTTCCCGCGAGCCGAATATTGCCGCGCGTCAGATCAAGCTGCGTCGGAAGCAGACGATAACCCGCGCCTTCTGGCCGAATTTCCGCCGGGCTGGCGGTCTCGAAATCCACGCCATTGGCCCGCCCATTCAGCGCGATGCGGTAGAGCCGCGGCGTCATGCTGCCATTGGCGGCAATGCGGAACGGGATTCCATTGCTGCCCTCAGCCAGCAACTTTAGCTGTCCGACATTGCCCTGATAAACGATCTGCGCACGGGCGGCGTTGATGTTGAACGTGCCGGTGTGCAGCCCGGCGATCTGCGCCTCGCCGTCCACATGCGGCGTGTCATAAAGCACGACATTGGCGTTTATGATCGCGCGGGCAACGGTGATCGGCGGCTTGCCGGGGATTGAGGCATTGGTGGCATTGACCGCGATTTGCGCGCGCTGATACTTGCCGAGCGGCGACAAGGAAACGGTTCCGGCAATCCCCGAACCGCTACCCCGCAGCACTCCGGCAAATGGCCCGGCGGGCGATTGCACCACCGTTCCGGCAAAGTTCACTCCGGCAAACACTCCATGTTTCAGGTCGATGGTAAGCTGCTTGCGCCCGGTCAGCAGCACCGCGTCGGCCAAGAACGGGCCATAGCGCGTGTCGCCCTCGGCCTTGATCGCATAGCCGCGCGCGTCGCCGCGTATGGTGGCGGTCAGGTCTGCGAGGCCGATGCCCATGCCGGGCCTGCTGGCCTGAACCAGCGCCACGGAAGCCGCCATAGTGCCGCTGACCCTCAGATCAAGCGGGCCGTATTTTGTCGAATATCCTTTAGCGGCGAGTTCAATCCCTCCGTTGGGCGAATAGCGCCCGGCCCCGTTGGTCACCCGCAACAGGGGTGATGACAAGCGCAGATTGGAGAACCGCAACACACCGTCGCCGCCATACGCCAATTGCGTTGTGGCGCTGAGGTTGCCGCCGAGGAAATCCTGCACCCCGCTGTTGAACAATCGGGTTGATCGGGTGGCCAGCTTGCCGCTCAGGCTGAAGCCATTGGTGCCCTGCTTCACCAGCTTGACGTCTGTGTTCACGTTGAACACGCCGACGCTTTCGACGCGGTAATTGTTCAACCGGCCGTTGATCGCTCCGGTATAAAATCCGCGCGAGGTGTCGGCGACCAGCAGCGCGGTGGCATCCAAGCGGTCGGATTTGATCTTGAGGTTGTCAGACAGGATGCGCGGCCACTGCACAGCCAGATCGCCACTCATCCGAACATTGGTCAGCAGTTCCCCGGCGCTGGCGCTGAGGCCGGTTATCCGCCGGGCAGTGGCGGTTACAGGCAGCATGAAATGGTCGCGGCCCATTTGCGCCTGCCCGGTGGCGTGCAAGCCTTCGACACCGACGCCATTCACGGCAAGCGATGCGGCGGTTAGATCATAGCCGATGCGCGGGGCGCCAAACGGGCCATCGGCGGCAAAATGCGCGCGCAGCCCTGATGCCGCCATGTTCGCCGCCAAAGCTGTCGGGCGCAGCAGCGTGGCGTCGACCTGCAGGCCTTCAAAAACGCTCGTCCCCCCGTTCAGCCCGCCCTTGACCGCCGCGATAAACGTGTCCGAGCGCAAATTGGCCAGCACATCGGCGCGGCGGCGGTCAAGCGTTGCGGCGGCGTCCAGCGTGATCGGCGCGGCCAACAGATCGTGATAGGCCGCTGGAGCGAAGTCAGCCGCCGGGATCTCACCCTTGGCGGTGAAACGCCCATTGGTGGCGGTCAGCGCCAAGGCTGTCGGCGGTGCAAGCCCGGTCTGCGCAGTTAATGCACCTTGCCAGTGCCGCCAGTCGCCGCGACCGATGATGCCCAATTGCAGCGGCGCGGTCATCCCCGTCAGTCCGGCGACCAATCCGCCGACCGGAGCGGTCATGCGGGCATCAATGGCCAGCACATTGCGCTCCGGCACCGCAGACAGGTGCAACGCGACGCGGTCTCCGCCCAGCACCCCCGCCCGCTTTGCCGTCAGCATGGTTGCGTCGATGTCCGCGCGGCGATCGGCTATCCGCAATTTGCCGTCGATGCTTGCGATCTGCTGCTGGCGGGCGACCGCCGGTTCGATCACCAGTTCGCTAACGTGGATTCGCGCGACGTCGAAATCGAGGTCGGGCAGCAGCGGCTCGTTCGACTTGCTGGCAATCAGGAGTGGCGACCGGATCAGCCGCGCGCGGTCTATATTCAGGTCGCGGATGTCGATCAGGTTCGACAGATAGTACTGCGGTCGCCAGTCGAGCGTCACCTTGGGCGCAGTAAAGAACACGCCTTGCCTGTCGCGGATGGCCACGCCCAACAGGTCCATTCGTCCGAACAGCGATCCCTCGATCCGGCGCACTTCAAAGCGCAGGCCGTTCTCGGGCGCGATGCCGCTGATGCGTTCGATGACATAGCGTTTACCCGCGCTGCTGTTCAGCCCGGCGATCAGCAGTCCCGCCAGTAGGATCAGCGCCAGCAGTGCCCCGCCCGCCCATTTTCCCCAGCGGCGCAGTTGTCCCTGCTCCATCAAAACGCCTGACCAATGGACAGGTAGAGCGCCACACGGGATTCGCCCTTGCGGCGTTTCAGCGGCGTCGCCACATCGATCCGCAGCGGGCCGAAGTTGGTGTAATAGCGCCCGCCGATCCCTGCCCCGAACCGCAAATCGGAAAACTTGGGCGTGACGCTGTCATAGACTTGCCCGGCATCGACGAACGGAACAATGCCAAAATCGCCGAAACGGTAGCGCGCTTCCACCGCGAATTCATTCAGGCTGCGGCCGCCAATGGGCTTGCCCAAGGCGTCTTTCGGACCCAATTCCTGATAGCCGAACCCGCGCACCGATCCGCCGCCGCCTGCGTAATAGCGCCGCGACGGAGCCAGCGTGGCGCTGGAAACCCCGGCAATGACACCAACCCGCGCGCGGGCGGCGAAGACAATGCTTTTGCCCGCCGGGAAGTAGCCGCTCACGTCGAACAGGGTGCGGACATAGGGCGATGCCTTGCCGGAATAGGACACCTCAGGGCTAATCCGGATCACGGCGCGATAGCCCTTGCGAGGATCAAGCAGGTTGTCCGACGCGTCGAAGCCAACTTGCGCCGGTAGCGCGAAAATGCCGTAGTCCTTGCGCTGCGGCTGCCCGGCGACGACGGCGTAAGGGGTTTCGCGTGAGCCGGTCAGTTCGAAACCATAGGCATAAGTGATCCGCTTTTGCCAGATCGGCGTCGAGTCATACGAAATACGCCCCGCCAGCGTCGTCGTCAGCGCGCGGTAGGCGGCATAGCGCGTGCGAGCGCCGGTCGCCTCCAGCATGACCGTGCGGTCGCGCTGACCCGCGTTTGATCGGCGGAAGGTTGCGGCAAGGCTCTGCACTTGCGTGCCTGCGACCGCCGCGATGGTCAACGCGCCTTCGGGCGGGAACAGGTTGCGGTGAGTCCAGTTGGCCTGCAACTTGATGCCCTCGCCGGTGTTGTACCCCGCCGATGCGGCGATGGAGCGCGGGGGACCGGCGGTTTGCGTGACCTGAAGTTGCACTTGTTCGGTGCCGTCCGGCCCCAGCTGGCCGGTCTTTTTCGGCTCCAGCGCGACTTCGCGGAAGAGGTTGGTGGCCACCATCGCCTCCCGCAAGTCATCGACCTTGCGGCTGTCATAGAGCTCGCCCTGCTTGAAGCGGGCAAGCACGGCGATGTGGTGCGCGTCGAACACCTGACTGCCTTGCAGAGCAAACCCGCCAAAGCTGCTGCGCGGGCCGCTATCGACTGGCAGGGTG
Source organism: Novosphingobium sp. (assembly GCA_040004085.1). GTDB lineage: Bacteria > Pseudomonadota > Alphaproteobacteria > Sphingomonadales > Sphingomonadaceae > Novosphingobium. The sequence continues at coordinate 7,266 of JBDUBN010000019.1, read as the reverse complement.
TAATCGCCAGTGCGCGTGGCTGGATCGAGCAGGATGTCGCGCTCACCTAGTGTCACGAACGGATAGCCTTGTTCGGGCAAACCAACGCTGACCCGCGCTTCTGCCGCGAGCACCCGCGCCGCGATGATCGGATCGCCGGGGGTCAGCGCCAAGGCCTTTATCGCCAGGTCGGGTGGCACGGTCGCAGGTCCGGTCACACGGATTTCACCGAGATTATAACGTGGACCGGGTGAAATGGTGACCGCCACCTGCATCATCCCATCCTTGCCGGTGGCTGGCTCTATCGTGGTGTTGGCGGTAACGTCCTCATACCCTTCGGACTTGAGCAGCCGCACCGCCAGCTTGGCGTCCTCACGCGCCCAAGCCGCGACGACGGTGGCGTTGGCGGCCTTGCCTTTGCCCTGACGCAGGTCCGACAGACTGTTGAGCCGGTCATTGAGGTCCAGCCCATCCAGCCCTTCGAACCGGTAGGCATAGCGCAGTTCATCGGCAACGCGCTGACCGGTATCGGGAACGTCGGCCAGCCGCATGTCGACCGAGTTCAGCGGTTCGAGCGGCTTGGCCAGTTCAGCGGTGTCAACGGCTGGGTCGGGGGCTGGATTGGAGGCCTGATTAGCGATCGGCGCTGGCACAGTGGGAGCGCCGGGCGTCGTCGGAGTCGCTCCGGCCGCCATCTGTTTGGCAAAATCATCCAGCGATTCCAGCGGACGGCTCATTTCGGGGTCGAGCGGCGGAATGGCTGCGTCGAATTCCTTCTGGTCGATCAGCAGGGAATCGTCAGGCGCTGGCTGCGCCGGGGCAGCGGGAGCCTTTGAGGTCGCTGATTGGGCAAATACAGGTGTATGGCAAAACAGGCTGACCATAGCGGTCGTCAGGCACAAAATCCGAACTCGCACCTGCTTGTTTCCATTCCTCATGCGGCAATACAATTTGCCTGAGACTTTTTGGCAGAAACTTCGCCAGCCGCAACTGATTAAACAGCAATTTGTTCCTCTGCCCTCAAGCAGAATCCAGCACGCGAGATAGCGGCGCGTTGATCTGACAGACGATACCGGTGGGTGCGTAGTCCAGATCGACCGAGGCCTGCATTGCCGATTCAATCATCGTGAAGATCACCAGGCTGCCAAAGCCCTTTTTGGTTGGAGGTGTGACCGGCGGGCCGCCACTCTCGCGCCACGACATGATGAAACGCTCTCCATCCAGGATATCCCAACGGATATGCACTTCGCCCAGGTCGTTCGACAGTGCGCCGTATTTGGTGGCATTGGTCGCCAGTTCATGCAGCGCCATGCCGATGGCCTGCGCGGCGGCCGGGATCAGTTGCACCGGCGGGCCGTGGCTAAAGATGCGTTTGCCCATAATATCAACAAAGCCTGACATTTGCGCCGCAACCAGCGCGGCGGTGTCAACGCCCTCACGCTCGCTGACGCGCATCAGATCCTGACTGGCTGACAGCGCCATGATCCGCGCAGCCAGCCGGGCGGCAAAGGCCTTTTCAGTCGGCTCCCGCGCGGTATGCTGAGCGATCGCCTGCACCACCGCGAGCAGGTTCTTGGACCGGTGATTGACCTCTGCCAGCAGCAGACGGATCTGCTCTTCTGACCTTTTGCGCTCGGAAATATCGAAAAACACGCCGGATAATTTGCTGGCCCGACCGTCCGCGCCATGTAGGCGCCGCACATGCACATCGAGCCATTTGACCGTCCGCGAAGGCAGGATCACGCGGTGTGCGGCTTGGAATGCCACGTCCTCTGACAGTGTGTTATGGTACAGTTCGGCGGTCCACGTTAAATCACCGGGATGAACGCGGTTACCCCATATCTCGGCTAAAGTTCCATCGGCGGTCTCGTCAATTTCGAGGATACGGAGGGCATGATCGTTCCATTCGACCTTGCCGGTATCAAGGTCCTCGGTCCAGGTGCCTAGTTCCGCACCGTCTATCGCCAGCCGCATGCGTTCCTCGCGATCACGCAGTTCGGCCTCAAGCGCGATGCGCTCGGACAAGTCATAGAAATGGCACACCACCCCGTGGCGACCGTCTGGCATGGTGACGCGCTCCACTTTCCAGTCATAAGCCTCGATGACGTCAATATTGGCGCGTTGCTCCATCATGTTCTCGGACCGGTATGGCTCACCGGTGGCGAGGGTATGGCGAAAATGGCTAATGGCTTCGGTAGCGAAAGGTTCCGGCCACAGAATGCGCAAAATTTCCGCCATATCCCGCCCGATCAGCGGATGAATGTTCTCGAACACCTTTTTCGCGCCAATGCCGACATGGACCAGCCGAAAATCGGCATCGACCACGTAAACCCCAAAGGGCGAGGTTTCGACCAGATGGCGGAACACCGACTGGGCGGCATTGTATGATGTTTCCAGTCGCCGTTCGGTCGCCAGATCGCGGTAAATTACCGTCATCGCCGCCAAGTCGCCATTGCCGTCGCGGATGGCGCTGATGGTGATGGCGACGTCGATCGGCGAGCCATCCCGGTGCATGCGCACGGTCTCATAGCGGCTAACAGTATTAGCCGGATCGCTAGCCCGCTCGAACTTGTCCAATCTTTCCCGCACGCTTGGCGTAGAAATCAGTTCGTCGATTGGTCTGCCAATGGCATAGTCCGCCGGGTGGCCGAACATGACTTCCGCACCGGCGCTCCAGCTTAGCACCGCACGGTCGGCGTCTACCGTAACGATAGCGTCGGCGGACGACCGCAATATGGCCGCCAGTTGTGCCGCCGCCTGGTCAGCCACGCGCCCCATCCGCTTGGTAGCTTGGCCGCCCGCCAAAGGGCTCCCGGCGGTTCAAAGGCACCATCCATGGCATAAAATTCAACTCCCCCTTCTCGGTTGCCCCCTATCCAATTGGGCTGGCACCGGGAGGTCCGCCACACCCGGTGCCAACCGTGGCGATTAAGGCCGCGTTTCTATCCAGCGACCCTGGCTGTCATAATAACCGTATGCCGTCCCGGCGTGCCAACGGCCATTGCTGTCGTAATAGCCCGGCTGCGGATCTGTGACCCAACTGCCATTCGTGTCATAACGCCCCGGCGCGCGTCCGGTGTGCCAGCGGCCCCGGGCATCATAATAACCCGTTGATGGCCGCGCGACCCAGCGGCCCCGGCGATCATAGTATCCGCTGACCGTGCCGGTAACCCAGCGACCGTTGTTGTCGTAATATCCGCTGGCCGAAGCAGGCACCCAGCGACCATTCCGGTCGTAATACCCGCTGGCGGTGCCGTTGGCGGCGGAAACCCAGCGACCGTTGGCGTCGTAATATCCATTCGGCGCGCCGCTGACCCAGTTTCCGTCACGGTCATAATAGCCAGAGGCCTGCGCGCGGCCACTGGTCGTGGCGTGCCAGCGCCCGCGATTGTCGTAATAACCATAGGAGTCCGAACGGAGGCTGGCATCGCCCTGATCGCGATAGCCAGAGGCGCGGTCGTCTGTCGATACGCTCACCGAAATCCAGTTATCGTCGCGGTCATAATAGCCGGTCACTGAGGCGGGAATCCAGTGGCCGCGACCGTCGTAGTGCCCGCTGCTATCACTGCGCACCCAGCGACCGTCGCGATCATAATAGCCGTTCGGCGCGCCTTGCACCCAGTTGCCGTCACGGTCGTAATACCCTTGCGCGTCACTACGGCTTACCGCCGTCGCGTGCCAGCGGCCCTGGCTGTCGTAATAGCCATAGGCGTGGCGGCATTCCGAACTGGGCCGGGCGGCCTGATTACCGACAATCGCGCCGCCAACGCCGCCAATGATTGTTCCTGCGGCCCGATTGCCGTTCCCGGCAATCACGTTGCCCAACACCGCTCCGATCGCAGCGCCACCGACCGTTGCCGCAACGCGCGTCGAACGCTGCCGCTCGCAGGAATCCTGCGCCAGGGCGACGGATGGGATCAGCGTAGTCGCCAACAGGGTCGCGGCGAAAAATGACTTACGCATGTTTGATTTCCTTTTATGCGTGACGATGCTTTCAGAACAATCCATTCAGACAAAGCTAAACGCTTGATGTGCATAAAAGTTCCTGAAATGACCGTGCTGCAACGGTGATCATCCGTTCGCGTGGCTGCGTCCTGAGCCAGACTTCTTCCCGCCGCCATCCTGCTTGTTGATGGTCTTCCAGGCGCGCTCTTCGGCCTTCTTGTGGCTCTCGCCGCGACCTTCATAGCTTTCGGCGATGTGCTCTGCCTTGCGCTTTTGCTTGTCGGTATAGGTTTTTTTGTCGTCGCCGGGCATGGCTGGCTCCTGTGATTTACTGTGCCTGCAACGCGCAAGAAATCGCCTTGTTCCCGCAAATCGGCCCACGCCGGAACATCTTTGACCCGTCCCGGTTTCACCTGCGAACCCACGGATGCGAGACTGGACATGACCGACAACGCACAAGACCCGCCCAACACCCCCAACCCCCTGCCCGACCACCAGAACGATCCGGATCAGGACCCGGTCAATATCCCGCTGGAATCTCCCACCTACAAACCGGGAGAAATCGAACCCGGCCCCACCGGTCCGGAAATCCCGCCCCCTTACATCCCTCAGCAAGACCCCGTCCCGCCGCAAGCGTGATCGACACAGCACCAAGTTTTGACATTCAAACAACAGACTGCGGAACCAAATTCACCGCAGCCTGTTGTTCATCTGTTAACCACCGGAGATATCCGATGTCCACTCCTGAAGAACTCGAAACCAAATTCTGGAATGCGCTCGGCGATGACATGACCGTCATGCTTGGGCTCGATGGCGCTGAGGACGGACACACCCGGCCGATGACAGCGCAGTTCGAGAACGATCGCGGGCCGATCTGGTTTTTCACCTCAAACGATAACGAGATGCTGCGGTCATTGGGAATGCAGAACCGGGCGATCGCCTCGTTCGTGTCAAAGGGACACGATCTGTTCGCCACGATCCATGGCACGCTGAGTCAGGACACCAATGAAGCAACTATCGACCGGCTGTGGAACCCCTATATCGCCGCTTGGTACGAAGGTGGCCGGAATGATCCCAAGCTTGCGCTGCTCCGCCTTGATGCCGAGCGCGCGCAAATCTGGGAGGACGCATCCGGTCTGCTTGCCGGGGCAAAGATGCTCCTCGGGATAGACCCCAAGAAAGACTACAAAGACCACGTAGCCAAGGTTTCGCTCTCCGGCTCCAGTTAGTTATTTGTGGTCAGTGCTTATGGTTAAACGGCAAGTTACGTTTTCGACTGCCTCTTCCGATTTGCGGGCGCGATAAGATACCGCCACACACCAATAGCGTTGATCACCAGCAGTATGATGTTTTGCCAGCCAATAGGTTGGGCTTCGTCAGCCAGGAAACCCCAGCCTATCAGCGCCAACGAACTCACCACAAAGATCACCATAGCAATGCCAATCGACCGTCTGCCCAGATCAAGTGAAACAATAAGCGCCGCTATCGGTGATGCGGCGGCGCCGATTATTTGCAGCGCGTCGATGAAGAATTTTGGCATGAATAGAGAATGGGTCGCAGGAAAATATGTTCCCTGAATAATAAGATACAACTGACCGGAAAGGATTTTTTGAAATGTCGTTTACGCAACTCAATCCTCCGATTCCGGTCGAAGTAATCGGCATGGGCAGCGCAATGGCCATCGCGGTGATCGATTATGGACCTGATCACAACCTGATCTGGGTCAGCGCGATGATCGGCTCCGGCGAGATCTGGTGCGCGCCCAATGCCGTGGTCCGCGTGGAGGCCCCGTGGGTATTTGGCAGGCACCGAGGAGTCAGCGAACATGTGCCGTGCTCGTGCGAAGTGACGTCAGCAGAACATGCTCATCAGACCCGTCCCGCGTTCTAGCATCGGCAGGCGACATACATTCCGGCGGCGATCCGACTTGTCAGTTCGGGCCTTGATTTCTAATTTCAGCGGGTGACCCAAAGCTTGGAACTTGATGCCGTCCGTTTGCCCATCCGCCTGCGATGTCTGCCACCTCAGGTGCAAAAGAACTGTCGTCTGCTGATCCTCGGCTGTCTGCCGGGCGGCTTGTCACTGGTACACCAGCAATATTATGGAAATCCCCGTAACCAGTTCTGGACAATAATGAGCAATCTTGTGGGAGCCGATCTGCCATCGCTGCCCTATCCCGTCAGGCTAGCGGCATTGACCGGTCACCGGATCGGCCTGTGGGATTGTATTGGCAGCGCGCAGCGTAGCGGAAGTCTGGACAGCGCAATCCGAAGCGTACAAGCCAATCCGCTCGCCCCATTTGTCGCCGCCCTGCCCCAACTGGAGGCCATAGCGTTCAACGGTGCGGCCTCGGCCCGGATCGGCCGTCTGCAGCTTACAGATTTCCCGCACATCGCCTGTTTTGACCTCCCCTCGACCAGCCCCGCCTATACGCTGCCGCTGCACCGGAAGACTGCGACGTGGCAGGTTCTCCAGCCGTTCATCCGCCATGGTTGAGACGTTTTTCTATGACGCGAACGGCCATGATGAGCAGATCACGCTCGACCAGCAGGTGCTAGATGGAGTCAAGAAACAGCAACTGATCTGGATCGACGCAGAACGCGCGGACCGCGACGGGCTTACCCAAACGGCTGAAATTCTCGGGCTGGACCAAGACACCTTGAGCGCCCTGAATGAGTCAAAACCGCCGTCGCAGATTGTCCTTTATCCTGACTATTTCTGGTTCAGCCTGCCGCTGCCCATCCTCACCGGACCGCCGAACCCCCGCCTTGATTTCGTCGTCGCACCAACCTGGCTGCTGACCGTGCGCGATACCGAGATCGACTACCTCAGCCAGTTCCGCGAACAGAACCGGGGCGAGTCTTACAATGGCAAGCTGACCCCGGCGGCCTTGACGGCATCGCTTCTCGATCGCCACCTCGACTGGTATCAGGCCGAGATTGCCAAGCTTCAGCAGGCCACCGACAAGATCGACAACGACATCCTGTCGGAAGGCGTGCCGCGCCCGCCGCTCAAGGCGCTATCCGCGCTGCACCACCGTAACATGCGCATTCGCCGACTGGTCGCCGAACACCGCCCAATTATCCACGGCCTGCTGCGCCCCGACTTTGATCCGCTGGCGGGGACCACCGATGCGGAATTCTTCCGCGCGATGGAGAACCACTTCCTGCGCACCGAAGAGATGGTCGACCACACCCGCGAAATGGTTGTCGGCAGCTTCGAACTTTACGCCACCCGCACCGCGCAGGACACCAACCAACTGCTGAAAGCCCTGACGGTGATCACGGTAATCATCGGTCTGACCGGCGCCATCGCGGGCATTTTCGGCATGAACTTCGAAAC
>JBDUBN010000249.1:0-4599 GCA_040004085.1 Novosphingobium sp. | reverse complement strand
GACGGCTGATCGCATCTCGGTCGAGAAATGGCTCTCGCTGCCCGAGCCGCCCCCTCCGCCGACCGATGTCGCGGACGAGGTTCGCGCGACACTGCAGAACCGGGACAAAAGTCCGCCAAAAGTGCGCGAAGAGATCGGTGTCCTGGTCATGGAGCCGCTCAGCCGCTGGCAGGTCGAGCGCTTCGCGCGTGCCTCAGGCATCGAGACGATCGATGCTCTCCTGGCTGCCGTTGATCATGGCAGCCTCTGGGAATTCGCGGCGCGGCCGATGGACCTCGGTTGGATGGTGGAGTTCTGGCGCGATCATAAGCGGCTCGGCTCGCTTCGGGAGATGATCGAGGCTAGCCTAAAGGCGAGACTGCTCGATCCCGATCCGCTTCGCCGCAAGCGCGATCCGCTCGATCTCGCCAAGGGCGCTCACGCCCTCGACCGGATTGGAGCAGCATTTTTGCTGTGCGGGCGCGATTCCGTGCGGGTCCCTGCCGCCGGCCTGGACCTGTCGCCTCCCGAGCGCTCGATGCCGATCGAGGAGATCCTGCCGGACTGGCCCGACGGCGAACGGCTTCTGCTGCTGGGGCGCCCGGTCTTTGATCCGGCGACGCTAGGCCGGGCGCGGCTGCACAACGACAATGAGGCGACGCTGCGATGCTATTTGCTGGCGCGCTGGTTGGGACGGCTTCTCGCTGAGGGGTGTCCCGTGGCAGTGGTGCGCGATCTCCTGTTCGCCGATACGTATCGCTATCGGCTGGTTCGGCCGGAGATGGTCGAGGTGTCGGCATGGCTGGCCGGAGAGAATGATGCGATCGCCGACTCACTCATCGCTCGGTCGCCCTATAATCTTCTGCGCTATGGGGATCCGGGGTCGTTGCCGATACCGGTGCGGGTCAAGGCATTTGCGGCGGCGCTCGCGCAGGTCGAGATGATCGATCCGCAGAAGCTCTGGTTCGGCGAGCAGGGGCTTCGCCGGTTCGCCGATCCCGGTCTCGACGACCATATTGCGGGTTGGTGGGAGATTGCCAAAGGCGATGAGGAAGCTCGGCACCTGCTGCTGCGCCTCGTAGATTTCGGCGGCCAGAAAGGCGGTCTCCCCGTGGTGCGCCAGGTTGCCTACGACCGCAGCACCGACGAGATCACGCAGCTGTTCGCGGGCCGGGCTCTTCTGAAGCTCGGCGAGAAGGCAGATCGCACCGCCTATGCACAGCACGTTGCGGAGCATGGGTCCGATCTCTCACGCTCGATCATTCTCCAGGCCCTGGACGCGCTGTTCCCGGAAGAGATCGATGTTGAGGCATTTTTCGTGTTGATCGACAAGGCCGGGGTCACGGGCGAGGACGACATTGCAACCATACTGCCACTGGGTAGTGAGTTGCCGGCGGGCTTGACGCGCCGGGAAGACTTGCACCGTTTCCTGACCGAAGTCGTCGCTCGGTCCGGCGATTTCAGCGGCGACACTGTCGACGACGAGAAGCCGTTTCGCGAGGCCTTTTCGCAGATGGCAGCCAGCGCGGCGCTTCGTCTCCTCGACTATCATCCGGCGGACATTCCCGATGTCGTCACGGATCTCTTCCTACTGCTGCACGAATCGCACCGTCGGATCGGGTCCGAGGCAAGCTTCAAGGCGCTGGGCGAGGCATTTGGTGCATCGCCGGGGCGCCGCCGCACGTCGCTCTGGCGGTCGATCGTGCGACTACGTACGCATCCCTATGCGCGTGACGATGGCGAGCTCAACATCTGGTTCGTCCAGCATCTCGGATGGCCGGTGCTGCTGAGTCTCGCCGACATCGACTGGCTCCTCCTCGATGTGCGCGAGCGAACCGACCGGCAGGATCGGCTGACGGCGCTCCGCGCGGCGCATACGCTCTGGCGGCAGTTTGGGGGCACCAACGGGGACATGCAGCGCATCGTCGACGCCGTCGCCGACGATGCGGAGCTCTCGGCTCAGCTTGCGGCCTCGCGGTCGCCGCCGCCTGAGACGCCCGAGATGGTCGAGCGGATGGCTGGGTTCGAGGCGGCGCGGAAGCGCAATGAAGGCCAAGCTGAAGCGCGCGACCAGAGCTGGGTCGAGCTCATCAACACACTCCGTGACGATCCGAACTTCTTCGACAGCTTGTCGCCTCAGACCGACGAGACCGTAGACTCGCGTCTCTATCATCTCTGGCAGTTCCTCTCCTGGCGGACCCAGTCCCGCTCGCGCTACTCGATCGACAGCCTCGATGTGGTCGAGCCGGTGTTCGGGCCGGAGATGACAAGACGCTTCGGCGAGGCTTTGATGGCGTTCGCCTATAAGCGCACTCCGGTCGGAACCGTCGAAGAGGCTGCCCAGCGCCGCACGGTCGCAAGCTTCGACATCATGGCATTGACCGGCATGTCGCTGGCGGCAGCCACGGTCCCCAACTGGGCGGAGCAGCTCGATCCGACCCGCGCCGCGCAGGCCGCGCGGCTGACCGTGATCGAGCTCAACGGCTTTCCTGACTATCTCGTACCGCTTAGCCAGGCGCATCCCGAGGCCGTGCGCTCGGTGCTGTGGCGGGCGTCGCGCGCGCAGCTCGACCGACTCGATGAGGTGGACCACGGGATGCTCGACCGGCTGGAATATGCCGATGTCATGCTTGCCCGGCTGCTGGTTCCGGACCTGATCGATTATCTGCGCGACCATGACGATCTGGCGGCCGTGGCGCTCGAGAAGATCGTCTCTGTGCTTATCCGGGCTCAGCCTTTCCCGTCCGAGGGGTTGGCGGAGCTGGCTGAAGCGCGCGCGACGGCGGCGACCGACCCCGTGGTCGCAGCCTATTATCTGCTGCTTCTCTTCGCACGGGAGGGCGATCGCGCCGTCGACCGGCTTCGCGAGAAAATGAGCACGCTCGACGGTCAGGAGCAGGCCGCCATGTGCTGCACCTTGTTGCCGCGGCTGTTCGGTGGTCGGTTCAATCGCACCGTAGCACCGCCACTGCCTCTTTCCGCCGAGCGGCTCGAGCAATTGCTCATCATCGCGTTCGAGGGTGTCCGGCCCGCGGACGACATCGTGCGCGCGAACGGCAAGGTCTATTCGCCGGGATTGCGCGATGAGGCGCAGGACGCGCGGTATATGATCTTCGACAGGCTGATGAAGACGCCCGGAGAAGCCACGCAGGCCGCGATCCGGCGCATGGCGGAGATCCCCGATTTTCCAATCGAACCCAAGCATTTGCGCATCCATGCCGAGCGGCATGCCGAAGTGAATTCGGAGCTGGTCGCCTGGCTGCCGTCAGACGTGGTGGTGTTCGAGAAGAGTTTCGATCGCGCGCCGCGCACGACGGAAGATCTGCAGCTGATAGCGCGGCGCAGGCTCGAGGCGATCGAGCATGATCTTCTTCACGGCAAGTTCGCGCAGGGCGATACGCTGCAGGGACTGGCCGACGAGAATGCGGTCCAGCGATGGGTCGCGACCCAGCTCGAGGAGCGGCGCAAGGAAGCTTATACCGTACAGCGCGAGACCCATTTCGCGGATGAAAAGGAACCCGACATCACGCTGACGAGCCGGCATGGCGGTGTCGACTTGCCGGTCGAGATCAAGGTGGCGGATGGCCTCTCGGTCAAGCAGCTGGAAGCGGCGCTCGAAGTTCAACTTTGCGGTCAGTATCTGCGCCTCGAGACGGCGCGCCACGGCATCCTGCTCCTCGTCTACCAGCAGCCGCGCCCGGGCGGCTGGGAAATCGCGCCGGGCGACCCACTCGTCCCCTTCTCCGTCGTCATGGACCATCTTCATTCGCGCGCACGGGCAATTCGCGAACGCGCCGCGACCGGTCCGCAACCGATTGTGTGCCCGATCGACGTCTCGGGGGTGGTGCCGCTCAAGGACAAGCGCGCGGCCGCGCGCGCCAAACGCAAGTCGAGCACAGCGAAGACCAGAACATCGATCAAGGCACCGTCCAAACGACGCACGGAAGCGGCCCGCCAGGAAGCGACCAATGCACGAACCCGCTCCGCGGGAGGGTCGCTTGGGGTGACGTAGCGTAGTATTGTTCAGGCTTTGCGAGTGGCGATGTCGGCTTGCGACCGTGGAGTTCCTTCAACGCAAAGGAACCTGCCATGGATGCTATCACGACCGCCACCCCGAACACTTCTCTCCGCGAGCGTATGCTGCAGGATATGACGATGCGTGGCTTTGGGGGGCACACGCAGAAGGATTATATCCGGCACGTCCGGAGCTTCGCTGCTTTTCTCGCCCGCCCGCCCGATACGTAAGCGTGGCCTGAAGGCCGCAGCTATGCGGCTTGTGCGACCTGCGTGTGTTCTGGCTGCCAGTTCCATGGCATGAGTTCGTCCCAACGGGATGCGGGCCAGCCCGAGGCGATCTTCTGGATGACATCGGCGATGTAGGCCTGTGGCTCGACGCCATTGAGTTTGGCAGTTTCGATTACAGAATAGATGGCAGCGGCGCGCTCACCGCCAGCCTTTGAGCCTGCGAACAGCCAGTTTTTGCGACCGATCGCGATGGATCGCATGGCGCGTTCGGCGATGTTGTTGTCGATTTCGGCAATGCCTTCGGTGAGGAAGCGTGTGAACGCATCCCATCGTTTGCGGCCATAGGCGAGCGCCTTGGCCATTGCCGATTTGGGC
>JBDUBN010000248.1:0-4600 GCA_040004085.1 Novosphingobium sp. | reverse complement strand
GACGGCGCATCCTTGCCAGATTTTTCGGTGGCGGGTGGCGTTGCCGGATCATCAACGCCTGCCAAGCCGCCAATGTCGAACGACAACATGATCGACAAGAACGCACGGCGGCTGATGGAGCAACATTACCCCCCGCACGTTGTGGTCGATGCGCGCCACCAGATCGTGCGGTTCTCGGGCGGCGCGATCGGTCCATATCTTGAACCGGCAGCGGGCGTACCGAGCTTTGCGCTATTCGACATTTTACGCCGCCCATTGCGTTCGCCAGTGCGCGCCGTGCTGCTGGAGGCGCAATCGAGTGGAGCTCCGGTGCGGCACGAAGCTGTGCAGGTCCGGCTTGATAACCAACTCCGCCGGATCACCTTGATTGTCGAGCCGATGGTTGAGGACGGCGAGGTGGCCCACTTCGTCTTAGCGTTTCAGGATGCCGGACCTGGAGCAGTCCCGGCCAGCGACGCGGTAGGCACCCATCCAGCGGCGGTGGTGCAAGCGCTAGAACACGAACTGCGCACCACGCGGGTCCAGCTCCAATCGACGATCGACGAGCTTGAAGTTGCCAACGAGGAAATGAAATCCTCGAACGAGGAGTATCAATCGGTCAACGAGGAGTTCCAGTCCTCGAATGAAGAGCTTGAGACCGCCAAGGAGGAAATGCAGTCGATCAACGAAGAGATTCAGACCGTCAATGCCGAGATGACGAGCAAGAATGAGCAATTGTCGATCGTCAACAGCGACCTCAAAAACCTCCTCGAAAGCACCGAAGTCGCGACCCTTTTCCTCGATGAACACTTGCGCGTGCGCAGCTTCACACGCGGACTGACTGACATATTCCATCTCCGCGACGCCGATGTTGGCCGCCCGATCACCGAGATCGTCAGCCTGCTCGAATATTCCGAACTGAAGAGCGACGTGGCCACCATCCTGCGCGATCTTGGCGTGATCGAACGTCAGGTCACGTTGAAAGATGCGGGGATGACGTTCATCCTGCGGCTGCGTCCGTATCGCACAATCCACAACGTAATCGATGGGGTTGTGCTGACCTTCCTCGACATCACCACGCGCGAGGCGGGGGATGCCGCCCTGCGCGAGACGCAGGATTATCTTCGTCTGTTGATCGATTCGGTGGCAGACGCGGTCTACTGCGTCGATACCGAGGGCGAGACGACGCTGTGCAATGCGGCCTTTCTCAAGGTGCTCGGGTTTGCCGATCAAAAGGAAGTGATCGGGGTCAAATTGCACAGCATCATCCATCATTCGCGCGCGGATGGTTCCGCCTATCCAAGCGGCAAATGTCCGATCAACCTTACCGCCAAAACCGGCAAACCTGCACACCATGACGGCGAGGTATTTTTCCGGGCCGATGGCAGCAGCGTCCACGTTGAATATTGGGTGCGCCCGATCATTTCCGGCGGCAAGCTCAAAGGCGCGGTCTGCACCTTCGTCGACGTCAGCGATCGCCGCCAGTTCGAAAAGCAGCAAGAGCTGTTGCTCAAGGAGATGGATCACCGGGTCAAGAACCTGTTCGCCATCATTAACGGCGTCGTCTCGATGAGCGCGCGATCCGCTTCGAGTGCAAAGGATTTGGCGGCGACGATCATTGGCCGCGTCGGGGCCTTGTCAAAAGCGCATCAGCTAATCCGCCAAGGCGATCCGGGATCGGAACCATCCGGTCTCAAGACGACGTTGAGTGAATTGATTTCCACGATCCTTGCTTCGCACATCGACATGACCAAGTCCGGAGCAGAGGCCCGTGCGAAGCTCGAAGGGCCCGACGTTGAAATTGGCGGTACAGCGATCACCACTGTCGCACTCGTCATCCACGAACTGGCCACCAACGCTGCCAAATATGGCGCATTCAGTAACCTCGACGGACGTGTGGACGTATTATGGTTCGTTGAGAAGGGATGTCTGGAGCTTTCGTGGAGCGAACATGGCGGCCCGGCAATCGCCGGTCCGCCCGAACAGGAAGGGTTCGGCAGCAAACTCGCGCGAACCAGTGTCAGCGGTCAGCTCAATGGCAAGCTGACGTTTGATTGGAAAACGGAAGGATTAACCGTGCGGGTGTCGGCCGCAGTGGAACGATTGGCACCTTGGTGAGTTCAATTTGGATGAACCCCCAATGTACGCGCCAATGCACGGAGGGTCGGAGTACAGATCTTGCTGAATCACGCCGCCGTCATCATCGCCGAGGATGAAACCTATATCGCAATGGCCTTGCAATGGGCGGTCGAGGATGCAGGCGGAACGGTTATTGGCCCAGCTGCAACAGTTGGCGATACGCTGGCCCTGCTCGACGACAACTTTGTCGAAGCCGCCATCCTCGACGTCAATCTGGCAGACGGCGACATTACGCCCGTCGTCGAGCGGCTAATCGCAATTGGCGCGCAGATCATTTTCCAGACCGGAACCGGTCTCCCACCAGAACTCGCCGCACGTTTTCCTGGCCTGAATGTTCAAATGAAACCGTACAATCCCGAAAGGCTCGTTGAACAGCTCGGCGAGATGTTGAGGGTAAAGCAGACCCATGCGGCGCTGATCAGGTAACCCGACTTCACACGATCGAGACGCTGGACCAGCCTACTTGGCGGGAATACATGTGCTGAGCCAGCCAAAGGTTTGGCTTTCTTTAGTTCCTCCACCTCAACAGCAAACCGGCTCACTTGAGTGAATGAATGACTAGTTTCAGAAGGCCGCTTTGCCGCCTTGTATGACTGGTACTGGGGCGCGAAGCGGACATAGTGAGCGGCACTGAACGGACAGCAGCTTTCCGCCATCGCTTGCCTATTAGCGGACTGTCCGGATCGTCCGACTTAGGCGACAGCCTCAAGCCCCTTCCGCTGGATGATCGAAAGCAAGCGCAATGCCGGACCTCCAGGCCGCTTCTTGCCGCGCTCCCAGTCGGATACGAGGTTTCGCGACACATTGAGATAACGCGCGAACACCGGCTGCGAGACATGCTGGGCCTCACGAATGGCCTTGATCTCGTCGGCTTGAAGCGGCGTTGCCGGGGCGAGGCACGCCTCATCGAACTCGCGCAGCGTGCGCTTGTCGACGGCCCCCGCTTCGTGCAGGCCTTCGATCATCTCGTGGACGGCGGCAAGCGCCTCGCTCTTATAGGTCCTGGGCATCGTCATTCACCTCGAACAATCTTTCTTCGCTCACCTCAGTATCGATCTGCGCCTGGGTCAGCGCGAGCACGATCCGGGCAGCCTGCTTGTAGGCGCGTAGCTCCACCGCATTGAGATTGGCGCGGTCACTCTTGGCAAAATCAAACGCGAACACGGCCCTCTCGTCCTCGCGGAAGAAAATCAGGGTGCGATAGCCTCCCGACTTGCCTCCGCCTTCCCGCGCGACGCGCTGCTTGATCAGCCCACCCCCCAAATCGGCATCGATCAGGCCGCGACTGGCCAAATCGACCGCTGCTGTGAGCGTCGCGTCACTGATCCCTTCCCGGCTTGCAGATTTGGCAAACCAGCGGTTCTTGTAGATGCGGGTTTGCAATTTACCGGTCATGGAACGGCAATTCACTATCACACATAGCGTTATGCTTCAAGCGGCAACGCTCGCCCATCAATTCGGCGATCAGCTTGCCGATCCGCTCGGCCGCATCGAGCACATGACCATCATCAAGATGGGCATAGCGCGCGGTCGAAGCGAGCTTGGCGTGACCAAGCAACCGCCCGATCATCGGCAGCGTTTCCGAGCGCGCGGCGGCATGGCTGGCAAAGCTGTGCCGAAGGTCGTGTAGGCGAACGCCGGTTAGCCTCGCATCCCGCTTCACCTCCAGCCAAAAGCTGTCGATCCCCGTTACCGGCCGCCGGGTGAGCTTGCTCCAGAACACCGGTTCCGAACCGCCGCGCCGCTCCAGAGTGGCCAGCAGCATCCGGGCTTCATCTCCAAGCTATACAGTGCGGGGGCCGGTTTTGCTGTCGTGCAGCAGGAGGCGGCTGCCTCTGATTTCCGACCAGACCAGATTGATGATTTCGGAGCGCCGGCACCCGGTCAGCAGCAAGAGGTAAATGATGATCGCATGAAGCGGCTTGGTTTTGCGCTTCTGGTCCAGCACCTCGCCCAATCGTTTGACCTCCTGATCGGACAGGAACCGCTCACACTTGCGCCGCTTGTTGGCCCGGATGAACATACACGGATTGCTGCCCTCGGCACGGCAGCCCCAGCGCTCGGCATAGTTGAACATCGAGCGCAGGATTTCAAAGCAGCGATTGCCCGCGCCCGGCCCGCCGGTATTGGAAACGGCGTTGAACCATTTCTGCACATCGGCGGGCTCGATCTCATCGATGAACTTGCCCGCAAAAGCTGTGTCGAGGTAGCAGCGCCGGTAATGGCCCTGGCTCTTTAGGGTGGTGGGTTTCCACTTCGGGGAAACACGGGTCCAGAACTGCTCGAGAAAGTCGGCATAGCTCGGGGTCTTGCGGCTCGCTTTCCGTTCGGTGGCGGGATCCTGCCCAACTTGGGCCCGCGGCAATACGCGGCGGGCGACGGCTTGCGCTTCTTGGCGCGACAGGACCTTGGTGTTCCCGAGCGTCACCGCCGCGTCGCGCGCGAACGCAAAGCCCTGACGAACGAACGCATTCGCCACACC
>JBDUBN010000247.1:0-4604 GCA_040004085.1 Novosphingobium sp. | reverse complement strand
GGAACCACTGGCTCAGCTTGCGCTTTTCCACCAGCGCGCCCGACCGCCAGCCGCGTCCGTCGATGACCTGTTCGTTGGCCAGCACGGTCATATCGACCGGGTCCCAGTTGACCGCCGACTCCTTGCGGTAGACGAGTCCAGCGGCATAAAGATCAAGGAACAGCGCCTGTTCCTGACCGTAATAATCCGGCTCGCACGTCGCCAGTTCGCGGCTCCAGTCGAGCGCGAAACCGAGGCGTTTGAGCTGGGCCTTCATGTTGGCGATGTTCTCGCGCGTCCAGCTGCCGGGATGGACCTGCTTTTCCATCGCCGCGTTTTCGGCGGGCATGCCGAACGCGTCCCAGCCCATTGGGTGCAGCACTTCAAAGCCCTGCATCCGCTTGGTGCGGGCCAAGACGTCGCCCATGGTGTAATTGCGGACGTGGCCGATGTGGATGCGACCCGATGGATAGGGAAACATCTCAAGCACATAGCTGCGCGGTTTGGGGCTGTTGTCGTCAGCGCGAAAACACTGCGCCTCGTCCCACGCACGCTGCCAGCGCGTGTCGGCAATGGCGGAATCGAATCGTTCGGCAGTCATTTTCACACCCCTGGCCGCTTGTCCGAGCTTGTCGAAGCTCAGGACAAGCTCAAGGGTAAGCGGAAATTTCGTAAGTCCGGCGGATCAGCCTGCGATGGCAGACCGGCGCAAGTCGCGGGCCTTGGTCAGGATGATGTCTTCAAGCTTTTGCACGGTCGCGGCCTGCACCGGGGCATCGACCCAGCCGCCGTTCTGCGCCACCTGACGGCTGGCGGCAACGCGCAAGGCGTCCGCGCGCAGATCCTGATCGAGAATGGTCACGGTAACCTTGACCCGCTCACCGGGGTTGCGCGGATTGGTGTACCAGTCGGATACGATCACGCCGCCCGAACTGTCAGTCTGCACCAGTGGCATGAACGACAGCGCCTCAAGGCTGGCGCGCCACAGATAGCTGTTGACGCCGATGGTGGTCACGCGCGACGCGGCAAGATCGGCCTTGGGGCGGCTCTTGTGGCCGCAGCCGGTGAGGCCCAGGGCCAGAACCGCGATCAGTCCCGCCTGTGCAATCAGTTTCATGCGGCTGGAATAAGTGCTGCCAGTCATCGTCGCTCAATTCCTGTTGTCTGTGTGCCGCGATCTTGACGTCTCGCCGCTGCTGCAATCGCCTCTATAGCCACGCGATGCGCAGCGGCAAGCGCTTCTGTCCTGCAGGCGTGCGCAATGGCGGCCCGATGCGCGATTGCGCCCCGCTGGCTTGCGGTACGGTGAACGAACACGAATCCGCTTGGCATGGCTCGGCCAGTGGCGCAAAATAGCGTGAGCGGTGCAGATTCGCCCGATTCCCGTTATGCTCGGGTTAAGGGAGCGTCTGCCATATAAGCCGCAGGGAGCTGACAGGGACAATGACTAGCGCGGCAAATCGGCGGAAGCGCGGCGGGGTTACCCCGGCGATGCTTATTTCCGGCGCGGTCGCCTTGCTCGCGCTGCCCAGTGCCGTGCTCGCGTTCGCCAGCGGCCTCGATTCGCACGGCGCCAGTCCGGCGCCCAGCATCGGCAACAGCGATTCGATCACTACGTTCACCACGTCCTCGGTCGATCCGCGCCTTGCCCGCCAGATTACTGTCAGTAGCCTGCCCAAGGGGCATGTGTTCCGGTTTACCCCAGCGGGCACCGCCACCCGGCCCGACCGGTCGGTGACCGTCGCGGTGCGGGTCGATCCGGCGCTGGCGCGGGTTATCGGTTCGCGTAAGGGCGTCGACCAGTCGCAGCTTAGCCCCACCGCCGCCCTGCGCATCGCGCCAAACGCCTATAACCTTGGTGTCGCGCGCGGTTTTCAAAGCTTCGCACAGGGCCAAAGCTTCGCACAGGGGCTGACTTTGCCCGCTGAAATCCGCAAGATCGACATGCCCGATCTGTCCACGTTCCAGCCCAGCAGCGGAGCCAAGGATGCGCCGTCGCGGTTCAGCCCGCGCATCGCGCTGGACGAGCGGGAAAAGACCGGCCGCGCGCCCCGCACGCTTGAAGGCAGCGGCGCGCAGACGGTTGATCTGGGTGGCAGCTACCGGTTGACCGGTAATCTCAACGTCACCGCCGGGGTGCGCTATTCGCAAGAGCGTGACCGTATCATTGCGCCGGTCGATGGCCGCAAGGATGGTCAGGCGGTCTATGTCGGAACCCAGTTCCGCTTTTGATGCCCACACCGCGCTGCGCGATGCAGCGGCGCGATGGTTTCACAAAGAATACGTCTGAATTCGCCAGCGCGGCTTGCGCACCAATTTTGATGTTGTACCCTGCGCTTGTTAGCCATGTGCCCTTTGTATCCGGGTGCAGCGGCATTTATCCATCAGGGAGGGCAAATATGGCACGAGTCGCAGTTGTTACCGGAGGCACACGCGGCATCGGACGGGCAGTCTGTCTGGCATTGCGGGACGAAGGCTTTACCGTAGCCGCCAATTACGGCGGCGACGACGCCAAGGCACAGGCCTTTACCGCCGAAACCGGCATTCCGTCCTACCGCTGGGACGTGGGCGATCACGAGGCATGCATTGCCGGTTGCGCCAAGGTTGAAGCCGAAGTCGGGCCGATAGACGTGGTGGTCAATAATGCCGGCGTTACGCGCGACGGCGTTCTCCACAAAATGAGCTTCGATGACTGGAACGAAGTGATGCGCATCAATCTGGGTGGCTGCTTCAACATGGCCAAGGCAACTTTTGGCGGCATGCGCGAACGCAAATGGGGCCGGGTTGTCAACATCGGTTCGATCAACGGGCAGGCCGGCCAGTATGGGCAGGTCAACTATGCCGCCGCCAAATCGGGCATTCACGGCTTTACCAAGGCGCTGGCCCAGGAAGGCGCCAAGTTCGGCGTCACCGTAAACGCCATCGCGCCGGGCTATATCGACACTGACATGGTCGCCGCCGTGCCCGCACCGGTGCTGGAAAAGATTGTCGCCAAGATTCCCGTCGGACGGCTGGGCCAAGCCAGCGAAATCGCACGCGGCGTGGCGTTCCTGTGCTCGGAAGATGGCGGATTTGTCACCGGCTCGACGATGAGCATCAACGGCGGGCAGCATATGTACTGAGGCAAATGTTGCGCGTGTGCTTCGACAGGCTCAGCATGAGCGGGTTTGGGGGATTTACACTACTCCGCTCATCCTGAGCCTGTCGAAGGACGCGCGCAACGCCTGCCCCGCATGACCACACCCTATCACCCCCCAGTCAAGCGCTCGGTCGAGATCGCGGGCCACAAAACCTCGATCAGTCTTGAACCGCTGTTCTGGGACATGCTGAAATCCGCAGCATTGGCGGAAGGCATGCCGATCAACGCGCTGGTCGCGCGGATCGATGCGGAGCGGATCTTGGCTGACACGCCGCCGGGGCTGGCCAGCGCGGTCAGGTTGTGGTTGGTAGGGCAGAGCTGGTCGGCAGAAGGCGTGCTTTAAGGGCTGTGGAGATTCAATATAATATCACGTTATTACAATAATTTCGTCATTCCCGCGAAGGCGGGAACCCATCTCGAAACGGTTCGCTTTTGCGCACCATCTGCGCTGCAGGCCAGATCGGGAGATGGGTTCCCGCCTTCGCGGGAATGACGAATGGATATAATCCGTTGAATCCCCACAACCCTAGTGGGTGGTCCCGTACATGATTTTGAATTTCCATCATGACGGCCGAAATAGGGCGAACTTCAGTTCCTGGGGACTAGTCCCCGCCCACGCGCTCAATCTGCGCGCCCAGCAGGGCCAACTTTTCCTCAAGCCGCTCATACCCGCGATCAAGGTGGTACAGCCGGTGGACTTGTGTCTCGCCCTCGGCGGCGAGGCCGGCGATGACCAGGCTCATCGATGCGCGCAAGTCGGTGGCCATGACTTCGGCACCGGTCAGCTTGGGAACGCCGTGAACTACGGCCGTCCGCCCCTTGGTTTCGATATGCGCGCCCATGCGGTTCAGTTCGGGGACGTGCATATAGCGGTTTTCGAAGATCGTTTCGGTCAGCACGCTGGCGCCGTCGGCACGGCACAACATGGCCATCAGTTGCGCCTGCATGTCGGTGGCAAAGCCGGGATAAGGCGCGGTGGAGAGCGTGACTGGCTTCAGCGGGCCGTCGGCGGCGACATGGATGCCGCCCGGCACCGGCTCAACCGAAACGCCCGCATCGCGGAGCGCCTGCACGGTGGCGTCCATTTCCTCAATCACCGCATGTTTCAGCGTAACCTCGCCGCCGGTGATCGCCGCCGCGCAGGCATAGGAGCCAGCCTCGATCCGGTCGGACATCACGCGGTAGGTCGCCCCGTGCAGGCGGGGGACGCCGTGGATGATCAGGTCGCTGCTGCCGATGCCTTCGATCTCGGCGCCCATGGCCACCAGCAGGCGGCACAAGTCGACGATCTCAGGTTCGCGCGCTGCATTGTGCAGGGTGGACTTGCCGGTACACAGCACGGCCGCCATCAGTGCATTCTCGGTCGCGCCGACGGATACCACGGGGAAGCTATAGCGCCCGCCCGGCAACCCGCCATCCGGAGCAATCGCGCGCACGTAACCGGCGGCCATTTCGATGTCCGCGCCCAGCGCTTCCAGCACTTTGA
>JBDUBN010000246.1:0-4607 GCA_040004085.1 Novosphingobium sp. | reverse complement strand
CTGTTCCGCACCGAATTCCAGTTCCTCGTCTCGGCCACCCTGCCGTCGCGCGAACGGCAGACCCGGCTTTACAGGGACGTCCTCGATGCGGCGGGGGATCGTCCGGTGATATTCCGTACCGTCGACATTGGCGGTGACAAGGCGCTGCCCTATCTGCGCAACAACGACGGCGAAGAGGAAGAAAACCCGGCGATGGGCTGGCGGGCGCTGCGCGTCGCGCTGGAACGCGGAGGCTTGCTAAAAGCGCAGGCCCGTGCCTTGCTAGAAGCTGCGGCGGGCCGGACCTTGAACGTGATGTTCCCCATGGTGTCCGAGCCGTGGGAATTCGATGCCGCCAAAGCGGTGTTCGAAGCCCAGCTGGAATACTTGCGCGGGCAGAAAAAGATGCTGCCCGAAGCGATCCGTTATGGGGCGATGCTGGAAGTGCCGGCGTTGGCCGAAGTGCTGGATATCCTCGCGCCCAACCTGTCGTTCCTGTCGATCGGCACCAACGATCTCACCCAGTTCCTGTTCGCGGCCGACCGCGCCAATCCGCGTCTGGCCGAACGGTATGACTGGGTCAGCCCTTCGATCCTGCGGTTTATCCGGAGGGTGCTGACGGGGGTGGAAGGCCATGATGTCGACGTCGGCGTTTGCGGAGAAATGGGCGGACGGCGCCTCGAAGCCTTGGCGCTGATTGGCATTGGCGTGCACCGGTTATCGATCACCCCGGCATCGGTCGGCCCGATCAAGGAACTGGTGAGCAAACTGGACACCCGCGAAATTGCCGCCGCGATGCAGGGCTGGCTCGCCTCGCCGCCGCCCGATATGCGGGTCGCGATTGCCGATTGGGCCGCAGCGCGCGGGATTGATTGCGACTGACCGTGTGGCGCGGGCTGTCCGTCGCCAACGGCCATGTTGTTCACCCGGCGTAAATAACCCCCAAGTCACCGCCCTCATCAAACTTGGGCCTCATCAGACTTGGCAAGCGTTGTACCACGCCGTAAGCTTGCGGTATTGCTTGACTTTGCCGCCGATGGCGACTTCTCTTGCGCATGGTAGGGTCGCCAGAAAATCAGGTCCGACGGGAACGGATGACAGACAAAGAAATCGAACAGCCGCAACTGCCGCTTGTCGGAGTTGGTCCGCGCTTAAAAATCGCTCGGGAGGCGGCGGGGGTGTCGCGCGCCGAAATCGCGCAGAAGACCCGGATATCCGAACGCGTGATCGCGCTGATGGAGTTGGGCGATTACAGCGCCTTGCCATCGCGCACTTATGCCACCGGCTTTACCCGCAGCTATGCCCGGGCGCTGGGGCTTGACCCGGATGGCTTCGTCACTGAGCTGCGCAAGGAACTGGGAATCCAGTCGTTGGCGGACCAGAATGCGCTCAATGACTATGACGCCGGCGATCCGGCCCGCGTGCCCAGTGCCCGCTTCGCCTGGATCGCCGCGCTACTGGCGCTGGTGTTGATTGCAGCCGGGCTGGTGTTCTGGCGCAATTACTATGTCCCGGCGATGACGCTGCCCTCGATCCTGCCGACGGAAAGCCCCAGCGCGCTGCCGGCACCGCCTGCTCCTGTCGCCGCGCCGGTGGTGCCTGTTGGCGGGCAAGTTGGCGCTTTGCCACCCGAAGCGACGTTGACGCCTGCCGCCGCGTCCACCGCGGGTGCTGTCGACCTGTTTGGCCAGCCGCGCGGGGCGGGAACAAGTCCCGATCCGCGTCCGCGCCGTTCCGTCAGCCCGCAACGGCCCGCTACGGCCAGCCCAGCGCCGGGGTCGACGCCCGCTGCGGCTGATGCTGCGCCAGCATCCTCACCGACTGCGGCGGCGGCTTCCACCGTTACGAACTGAACCAGTCTCGACGCCGCGTGCGGGAGAGGCTAGGAATTTGCCATAAAACTGACGTCATGGATGGACGTGCGGCTGTCCATTCGCGGCAACATCAGGCCATTTGCGGGAGCATCAGGCCATTTGCGGGAGCAACAAGAAGTGAAGCGTATAGATCGGGCATTGCGGAGCGCGGTATTGGGTGTTGCCACGGGCGCGCTGCTTTCGGGTGCCGCGCCGGTGCTGCTGTCGCCCGCGGCCGCACAGACTGCGGGTTCGACGTCCGCCAGCACCTCTGCTGCCGAGGCCCGGCTGCGTAAGATCGAAGCCGAAGTGCGCGGCCTGCAAAAGCAGGTGTTTCCGGGCGGCGACGGCAAGTATTTCCCGCCCGAAATCTCGCGCAACCCCGCCGCTACTCCGGTCAGCGCACCGGGCGCTCCGGCAACCACGGCGGTGACCGACCTCTTGACGCGCATGGATTCGGTTGAGGCGCAACTGTCGCGGCTGACGGCTCGCGGTGAGGAAAACGGTAACCGCATCGCGCTGCTTGAGGCCAAGATCGCGGCCCTGACTCCGCCTCCTCCTCCGGTGGCCATAGCGACGGTTGTCGATCCTTCGGTGCCAGTCGCCCCCGTCGCGGCACCGGCGCCTGCGCCAGTTGCAGTGGCTGCGCCTGTCCCGGTCGCGATCGTGCCAACACCGCCCAAACCTCCGGTGGCTAAACCTGCCGTGCCTGCCAAACCCGTTGCTGTTTCCTCTGCGCGGCTGGCAGCGGTCAAGGGGGTCGAACGGCCGCAGACGAGCGACGCTGCGGACGATGAGTACAGTTACGGCTACCGCCTGTGGGAGGCCAAGTTCTTCCCCGAGGCTGAACAGCAACTCCAGATTTTCATGGAAAAATATCCCCGCCATGCCCGGATGAGCTATGCCCGCAATCTGCTTGGCCGCGCCTATCTGGACGACGGCAAACAGCGCGAGGCGGCGCAGTGGTTCCTGAAAAACTATCAGACCGACAAAAAGGGTGCCCGCGCACCCGACAGTCTGCTGCTGCTGGCTGAGGCGATGACCCAGCTTAAGGACACTAATCGTGCCTGCGTCGCGCTGGGTGAATTCACCGACGGTTTCGCGGCGGAAGCGACGGGCCGGTTGAAGAGCCAATATGATGCCACCCGCGCTTCGGCCAAGTGTAATTGACGGGCAACCCGCAGCGGAGTTGACCGAGCGGTTTCTCGCCGGGCTGGGGACTTTTTCGGCTAGCGGCACACGGCTGGGACTGGCCGTGTCTGGCGGGCCGGACAGCCTGGCGCTGCTACTACTCGCCCACGCCGCGCTGCCCGGACGGGTCGAGGCGGTGACGGTCGATCACCAGCTACGCGCCGAAAGCGCCGACGAGGCCGCTATGGTGGCGCAGGTTTGCGGCGATCTTGGCGTGCCGCATGAAGTGCTGACCGTGACGCTGGCGCAAGGCAACGTGCAGGCCGAGGCAAGGGCTGCGCGTTATGCGGCGATGGCGCAGTGGCTGGCGCGGCGCGATCTGGCGGCGCTGGCGACTGGGCATCACGCCGACGATCAGGCGGAAACCTTGCTGCTGCGGCTCAACCGGGCGAGCGGGGTTGCGGGCCTAGCGGGAGTGCGGGCGGAGGGGCGGGTTCCTGGCACCAGTCTGCCGCTGCTCCGGCCGCTGCTGGGCTGCCGGCGGAGTGAACTGGCGGGGGTGGTAGCCGCTGCGGGGCTGCTGGCGGCGGACGATCCGTCCAACCGCAGCGCCAAATATGATCGCGCCCGGCTGCGATTGGCGATGGCGGAAGCGGACTGGCTGGACATTCCCGCCATCGCACTCAGCGCCGCGCACTTGGCCGATGCCGACGCCGCGCTGGAGTGGGCGGCGGCGCGGGAATGGCAGGAAGGCGTGACCAAAACGCCGATGGGCATGACCTACCGCCCCCGCGCCCCGCGTGCAATTGCCCTGCGGGTGATCGCGCGGATCGTGCTGCAACTGGACGGCGAAGAACCGCGCGGAGGGGCAGTGGCGCGGCTGTTTGATAGCCTTATGGCCAACCAGCCAGCGTCGCTGGGCGGTCTCGTCGCAAGATCGAGCCACGACGGGTGGAGCTTTACCAAAGCGCCGGTGCGGCGGCGAAAATAGTCAGGTTCCAGCGAGCGAATCGCCCAGCCCAACCATCTTGCCGCGCGTGATGGTGACCTTGTCACCCAGTTTGGTGATGGCGAACAATTTTTGCGCAAACGGCGTCGGCACGCCGATGCAGCCGTGGCTGGCATAGCCGTTTTCGACCTTGGTTCCGTGGACGGAAACGCCGTCCTCGGTCAGTCGCATCGTGTAGGGCATCGGAGCGTCATAGGTGCTGGAAACGTGGTCGGCGTCCTTCATGGTGATCGGGAAAACCCCCAGTGGCGTTGGCTTTTCCTGCGTGCCGAGCAGCACTGCGGTCGTTGCGATTTCATAGCCGGCACGGAAGACTGACAGCACACGGGCGTCGAGATCGACGGTGATGACCAGCGGACCGGGAGGCACGCCTGCTTCGTCCCAATGCCATGCGCCGTATTTGATCGGGCCGTTGATCGGCAGGATGCGCTTGATGGTGAAGGCCGTGTCGGTCGGTTTTGGTTTTGGCGTAATTGATGCAACGGCGACCGGCTTCGGTGCCATTAGCGCCGGTTTAGCGTGCTGGTCGCCCATCACCAGCGCCCCGCCAACCAGCGCAATTCCGCCAATCGCCGCCGCCAGTCCCGCCCATGCTTTTATGCCAATCGCCATTGCTTACCCGCTTCGCCGCCATT
>JBDUBN010000245.1:0-4613 GCA_040004085.1 Novosphingobium sp. | reverse complement strand
TGCAGGCGCAGGATCATGTCCTGAAATGAAAGGGGCGCAGGTGTTTCGGCCATAGTCCGCGCCTTTGGCGGATGGGGCGCGGCAAATCAACCGGTGGATAGAGCCAGAAAGCTGCATTTCGTTCATCGACTGGTAGGGAGTGGGGCTATAGGCAGTCGCCATGGCCAAATTCATCCGCTCACTCGCCCTGCCCGCCGCTGCGCTTTGCGTGTGCTTTGCAGCCACCGCCGATGCCAAACCGCGCGTTGTTGCTCCGGTCGCGATTGAGGCTGCAGCCGCTCCCGCGCCCATCGCCCGCCCTGCGTTGTGGAAGGTTTCGGACGCCGACACGACGATCTACCTGTTCGGCACGATCCACGCGCTGCCGCCGGGCATCACCTGGCTGGACGGGCCGGTGGCGAAGGCGCTGGGCGCTTCGCAGACGCTGATGACGGAAATCCCGCACACCGATCCGGCGGCGATGCAGTCGGTCGTCGCGCAGACGGCGCTGCTACCTGCGGGTGAGAACCTGCACGCCCTGCTGCCGCCTGCCGACCGGATTAAACTGGACAAGGCGCTGAAGGATGCGGGGCTTCCGACCACCACGCTCGATCATTTCAAGCCGTGGTACGCCGGGGTGCTGATCTCGCTCATGCCGCTGATCAAGCAAGGCTATACCGCGCAAAATGGCGTTGAGCCGCAACTGGAAGCCAAGGCCAAGGAATTGGGCCATACGCAGGAGGGCTTGGAAACGCCCGCCTATCAGCTTGGCTTGTTCGATTCGCTACCGCGCAAGGTTCAGCTGAAATACCTCCACCAGGTGCTGCAAAACCTGCCGACGATGGCTACGGAACTGGGGCAACTGGTGAAGTACTGGAAGGTGGGCAATGCTAACAAGCTGGCCGCGCTGATGAACCGTGGCGAAGATGATCCGCAGATGGTCAAGGTGCTGCTGGTCAACCGCAACAAGGCCTGGGCCAAGTGGATCAAGGCGCGGATGGACAAGCCTGGCGCGGTGTTCATGGCAGTGGGTGCGGGGCATCTGGCGGGCAAAGATTCGGTACAGGCGCAGCTTGCCGCCAAGGGCCTGCGCGTTGTGCGTATTCAGTAAGTGCGTTGGCTTCCTCCGATTGCCGCATGCCTGATCTTGCTCGCGGGCTGCTCGCGAACTGATCCGGCCAACCCGGCGATGTGGCAAGTCAGCGGACCGCACGGCGAGCAAGGGTGGCTGTTCGGCACCATCCACTTGCTGCCGCGTGAAGCGGATTGGCGCACTCCTGCAGTCAACCGGGCGCTATCAGGCGCGGATGTGCTGATGCTGGAAATTGCCGCGATTGAGGATGATGCCAAGACGAGCCAAGCCTTTGCCGCGCTGGCGCATAGTCCCGGTCTGCCGCCGCTATCGCAGCGGGTGGCCCCTGCCCTGCGACCTGCCTTGGCCAAGTTGCTGGCCGAAAATCATCTGAGCGAAGCAGGCTTTGCCGATGTGGAAACATGGGCCGCCGCGCTGACACTTGCGCAATTGTCGCAAAAGCAGGGTGATGCGGCAAACGGTATCGACCGTGCGCTGGTGAAGGCGGAGCCCGGCCTGCCGCGCGCCGAACTGGAAGGCGCGGAACGGCAGTTGTCGATATTCGACCGGCTGCCAGTGGAGGAGCAGAACGCCCTGCTCACCGCCGTTCTGGAAGACGACAAAGGCACAGGGACGGACGAGGCCCAGCTTGCCGCCGCTTGGCGCAAGGGCGATATGGCGCTGCTCGCCCGCGAAACGCACACCGGCATGCTCGCCAATCCGGGGCTGCGGGCGGCGCTCTATACCAATCGCAATCTGGACTGGACGGGGCAGCTTGATGCCTTGCTGAAGTCTGGTCGCCATCCGTTTGTCGCGGTCGGGGCTGCGCATCTGGCAGGCGCGGACGGGCTTCCGGCGATGCTGGCGGCGAGGGGGTGGAAGGTGACGCGGGTGCAGTGAGACGGCGTCGTGTTGGTTTCTCGCAGTGACGCGGAGGTAGATCGCAGAGACGCCGAGAGGTTGTTGGCAGATCGGGCGGTCGTGCATTTTCGGCCTGTGGACCCAAAAGCCTGCGGCGCGTCCTGACCCTCTCTGCGCGCTCTGCTTCCTCAGCGTCTCTGCGAGAAACCAATGTTCCATCCGCAAACCTGCGTTCCCCGCAACCCCACCGCGCTTGCATTTCCGCGCCGTTGCTATAAGGGCGCGCGCTTCCCGTTATGGTCATCCCTGGAGGCGTGACGGCGAAGTTGAACCAATCTTACGCTTTTTGAAAGGCACGTACCATGAGCGATACTCATACACTGCCGGCTGAAACGCGCGAACGGGCTGGCAAGGGAGCCTCCCGTGCGCTGCGTCTTGAAGGCCGCGTCCCCGCCGTTATCTACGGCAACAATGAAGCCCCGATCAGCATTCACGTCGAGGAAAAGGAACTGCGCCGCCAGCTTGGCACCGGTCACTTCTTCAACTCGATCGTCGAACTGGTTGTTGGCGGCACCACCGTGCGGACGCTGCCCAAGGACGTAGCATTCCACCCCGTCAGCGAACGCCCGCTGCACGCCGATTTCCTGCGCATTTCAAAGGACCACAAGGTTCACGTTGAAGTGCCGGTGCTGTTCATCAACGAAGAAGCATCTCCCGGCCTCAAGCGCGGCGGCGTGCTGAACATCGTTCGGCACGAGCTGGAACTGATCTGTGATCCTGACCTGATCCCTGATGACATCCAGATCGACGTTACCGGCCTTGAAGTCGGCGCGGCGATCCACATCAGCCACGTCAAACTGCCTGAAGGTTCGGTTTCGGCCATTACCGACCGCGATTTCACTATCGCGACTATCGTTGCCCCGTCCGCTCTGAAGAGCGAAAAGGGTGATGAGGAAGCTGTCGAAGCTTAAGCTGGATTTCGCCGCATCGGTTTGACCACCCTGTGGTTGACTGACGCGGCAATCCTGTCACATGAAACGCCGGGTCGCAGCAATGCGGCCCGGTATTTCATTTAGGGCTCCCAAAAAGCGAGGACGCATGAACGCCGGATTTCGCCCCGCTTTGTTGACGCTGGCTCTATTGCTCAGCCCCGCGACCGCTTTGGCTGCGGACAGCGCACCGGCTAAGCCCGCAGCTGCGCCAAGCGATCTGGGCTGCGCAATGCGGCTGCTGAACCTTGCAGGCCTCACCAGTCAGGCAGCGAACGATCCCAAAGCGACCGAGCAAGTGCGCAAACAGGCGGCGGGTGCATTCTCAGAGGCGATGAGCTCGCTGGGCTACTACCTTGGCCGCCTGTCCGCACTGCCAAAAACTGATCGCGCTGCGGAGAAAAAAGCCGTTATCGCCGGTCTGTCAGCCTTGCCGCCGGGGCAACTGGAGCAGGAAATGCTCGGCTGCGAAACGTCCGCGCGGGCCAGCCTGAACGCCCAGCTCGCCACCTTGCAGCCGGGCGGCTGACCTCAGCGCCATGCAAATATGGGTAGGCCTAGGCAACCCCGGCACGCAATATGCGCTGCACCGGCACAACGTTGGCTTCATGGTCGCCGACACGATGGCCGAAGTGTGGGATTTCGGCCCGGTGAAAAAGCAATTCCTCGGCTGGACACAGGAAGGCCGGATCGGGGGGACCAAGATCCTGCTGCTGAAACCGGCCACCTATATGAACGAATCCGGTCGCGCGGTGGGTGAGGCGTTGCGGTTTTACAAACTCGGCACTGATGCGCTGACGGTGTTCCATGACGAGCTTGATCTGGCCCCGTTCAAGGTCAAGATCAAACAAGGCGGCGGCACTGCCGGGCACAACGGATTGCGCTCAATCGACCAGCACCTCGGCACCGATTTCCGCCGTGTGCGCCTTGGCATCGGTCACCCCGGCCACAAGGACCGCGTCACCGGCTATGTGCTGGGGAACTACGCCAAGGCCGAGCAGGACGAACTCGCCGACATGCTGGGCGCCGTCTGCGCCGAAGCAGAGTGGCTGGCCAAGGGCGATGACGCCCGGTTTATGAATGATGTGGCGTTGAGGCAGCAATGACCGAACACAAAGACGATTGGTTCCGCAAGCCCCGCTTGACTCAGCAAGAGATCGAGCGGTTCGAGCAAAAACTAAAGCGAACTCGATCATCACGACACGAATATATGAGGATCCAAGCCTATAGTCTGGAAAATGCAGGTCAATTTTCTCGCACCCTTGAACTAATTGACCGCATTCAAACTGAAGAACCTGACCATTATTCATTGACTTTGCTTTATGCGTTGAAAGCAAACTGCTTTCGTAAGATGGGTAACATCGACAGCGCAATCCATTGGTATCGAGCATCTCTTCAACGCGAAAAGGACCGGCCTAGCGTTATCGGAACTACCTCAACAGAATTCCCCTTTTGGGTTGCAACAGAACGGCTTGAACAGCTTTATGATGAGGCTCACGCTATCTTGCTCGAAACAATTGACCCACGTCACCTCTTTCCAATGACCTCATTCAAGCAATATGCGGCCCTAGCCTTAATTACAGCCGAAATGGGTTACATTGAGGATGCGAAGTCCAGTGCGCGGGCCGCATTACTCTACGCTGAAAGAACCAAATCCAATGCTGCTAACCACCGCAATTTAGGGTTGGTAGGCAACGCTCACGGTGATCTAA
>JBDUBN010000244.1:0-4633 GCA_040004085.1 Novosphingobium sp. | reverse complement strand
ATGGCACTGATGAAAGCCCAGTTCATCGACAAGGCGTTCCGGTCATTCTGGGCGAATATCGTTCCAGCCGTCGTGATAATCTGACCGGTGCCGACCTCGCCCTCAATGACCAATCGCGACTATTTTGGATGAAATATGTGACGCCTACGGCCTTGGCGAACGGCCTTCTGCCATTTGTCTGGGACACTGGCGGCTATATCGACCGCCGGCGTCCCCGGGTCCTTGACCAGTCGGGGCTGAATGCGGTCCTCGAAGGGGCGGGCAAGAAATAGCCGCCCTGCCCCTTCGCGAAACGTGTTGCCGTCAATTGCCGGCCGACCGTTTCTGAGCTTCTGCAACCGCAGGGTCGCTCGCCAGGGAATGCAAATAGTGTCGCTGTTCGTTGCGATCCGAAATGCTGTCGTATTTGGCACGCTGCTGTTCGGTCAGCGTATAGCTGACGTAACCAAGCTCGACCATGCAAGCGCGCACGGTCACAAACATGATCTCCTTGATCCGCTTCACCTGGTAGCTCGGGCGGGCCGACGCGCGGATTGAATCTACATTCTGCGCGTTTGCTATCGATTGATCGGGTGTCGAAGTGGTCCCAAGCGTGGAATCGTACGATTCCATTTCGCGCGTAGCCTTGCGCAGGGCCGTCACCGGCTCGGTCTGGGATATATCGGTCGCCAGGCCGCGAATGCCGCAATCGAACGCGTCAGCCCGAAATTGCTCATAACCGACGCCGGGCTTGGCCCAGCTGTATTGCGGCGCAGCTGCGACAGCTGCCGTCTCGAAGCCAGGCAGCAGCAGGGCCAATACGGACAAGCCGCAGCCAGCCCGGAAATTCAGAATACGCCAATTGCGAGCATAGTTCATGGCGGAGGTCTCCTTGAAGTTGATCGGCTTGAGATTTGATTTCGGTGCTCTGATAGTCGCAATTCTACTTGTCATACAAATGAAATTTCGCCAAGCAGGCACCGGCTGTTTCGAGGGCAAGCCGCTGCGCTGAAATCGCAGCCGCAGAAAAGCAATTCCCTGGGTTGGAGAGCGATGTGACGAAGATTACCAAGCGCAGTTTTCTGGCAACCCCGCTGTTGGCGGCGGTGGGTCTGTCATCCGCGGCAAAGGCCTTCGAAGGCAAAGCGGGAGACCTATGTGGTTCGGAAACTCCCAGTGCGCCGCTCGATCTCCCGGTCACACGCGGACCGTTCAACCCCAGCGTCGAATCGCTCAAGACCTATCAGACGCCCGACTGGTTCCGCGACGCCAAGTTCGGGATCTGGGCGCATTGGGGGCCCCAATCGGTCCCCCGGCTGGGCGACTGGTATGCCCGGTTCATGTACGTCCCCGGGCACTTTCACTACGACCAGCATGTGAAGAAGTACGGTCACCCGTCCGAATTCGGCTACAAGGACATCATCAAGCTGTGGAAGGCGGAGAAGTTCGACCCGCAAGCGCTGATGGACAAATACGCAGCGGCGGGTGCCAAGTATTTTGTCAGCATGGGGGTTCACCATGACAATTTCGATCTGTGGAATTCGAAACACCACCGCTGGAACGCGACCAAGGTCGGTCCGATGCGCGACGTACTCGGCGAATTTCGCGATGCGGCGCGGAAACGGGGTTTGCGCTTCGGGGTTTCGGAGCACCTTGGTGCAAGTCACAACTGGTATTGGCCCAGTCACCAAAGCGATCAATTCTGGCCGAAGCTCGGGGTCGCTTACGATGGCGCCGATCCGCAAAATTCCGATCTTTATCATCCTCCCCACAACGAGCCCTTCCTCAATCGGGGCGGCGACTGGTACACGACCAACCAGCGTTTCCAGCAGATCTGGTACAATCGCATCACCGACCTGCTCGACACCTATCAACCCGATCTGCTCTATTCGGACGGCGGAATTCCGTTCGGCCGGGTGGGTCGATCGCTGATAGCGCACATGTACAATTCCAGCATCGCCCGTTCGGGCAAGCTAGAGGCGGTCTATAATTCCAAGGACCTTGGCTCGGGCGAATTTTACAAAGAAGCCGGGGTCCAGGATGTGGAGCGCGGGGTACTGCGAGGTATCAACCCGCTGCCGTGGCAGACCGACACCTCGAATGGCGACTGGTTCTACAGCGACGGCTTCAAGTACAAAACGACCAGCGAGGTGCTGGCCATGCTGGCCGACATTGTCAGCAAAAATGGCAATATGCTGCTCAACGTGGTGCTCTATCCCGATGGCAGCCTGCCGCCCGAATCCGAACAATTGCTGGCCGAGCTCGCGCCGTGGATGAAGATCAACGGCGAGGCGATCCATGGCACCCGGCCATGGAAGATCTTCGGCGAGGGCCCGACCGAGACGACGACCGGTGCCTTCAAGGAAAGCGCCGCCTATACCGCGCAAGATCTCCGGTTCACTACCAAAGGCGAGGTGCTTTACGCGATCACCATGGGCGAACCCGTTGGAAAGGTGACGATCACATCGTTACGTCTGGGCAATGCCCAGGAAAAGCGTCCAGTCAAAGGGGTTCGACTCCTCGGGAACAGGCGGACACTCGCTTTCCGGCAGACCTCGGCCGGACTCGAAGTGAACCTGCCGACGGCGATTCCAACGCGCCACGCAAGCGCGTTGAAGATCACATTCTGACAGCGGCGCTGATCAATTGGCAGTGATAATGCTGGCAATCGTCGAGGGATTAAAATCGGCGCCGGAGGAGCGATTGAACAGCCCGCACGTGTGATTGGGGAAGGCGCCGGTGTCCCAGTAAAACGTTGCAAAGCCATGCCGGATCGCAGCTCCGGTGACGTACTTGGTCCAATAATCCCTGTACTTCAGGGTCGGGTCATACTCGGTCTTCGCGATGGCGCAGTATTCGCCGATGATTACGGGGATGCCCTTGTCACCATAGGCGGCCTTCGCTTTGTCGAATTGGGCCTCGACATGCGCTTCGTTGTCCCACGCTTCCGTTGCGGTGGGATCAGTCGCGATCGATCCCCACTGCCAGACGGAGCTCTTGTCGTTTAAAGTGAGGTTGAACGAATCGTAGTAGTGGAACTCCATCATCAACCTGCCGCTGGCCGTGTCGCTCGGGATGGGAGCTCCGCACGCTGTGATCGTGTTGGTGATGTCGGTGTTATACCCCTGGAACACGAGTGTTCGCGAGGCATTATTGCCGCCGGTCGCGCGCACCGCGTCGATGAAAGCCTGGTTGAAGCCCGCTTGGACCGTGCAATTTTCCTGTGACGGAACGCCATAGTCGGCGTGGATTTCGTTGGTGCCAGCGAATAGCAGATGGTTATCGTAACCCTTGAAATAGTTCGCTATTCGCGTCCACAATTTCTTGTATGCCGCGTTGCCGGCAGCCTGGCTCGCAAACGTCGGGTTGTACCAGTCGCTCCTGTGCTGGTTGATGATGACGTAGAGCCCGGCTTTGCGTGCCATGTCGACCACTTTCTTGACCCGGGCGAGCCAGGACGGAGTAACGTTCCCGTCGCGGTCGATATATTGTATCCACTCGACGGGCATCCGCACGCTCTTGAAACCGGCGGCCGCGACTGCGTCCATCAATTTCTGGTTGACCACGGGATTGCCGAAAACGGTCTCCTGCGAGGTCGTATAGGGAGGGCTGTAACCATTTACCGACTCAAGCGTATTGCCGAGGTTCCAGCCCTTGCCGAGCTGGGCCGTGCTGACCGCAGCAAGCGTCGGCGCGAGGGCAGGCGTTAGCGGCGGGGTTGGAATCGGCATCGGAGCTGGAATTGGCCCGGTTGCCGGCGTTCCGCCTGCGCTACCACCTCCGGCAGTCAGGCCGACCGCAATCAGACTCGAAAACAACGCCCGCCGGTGCACTCGCCCACGAAATTTCATTTCATCGCCTCCCAATATGTTGGCCGCTAACCCCGCTTTTTTGCGGCAAGCTTCACCGAATGGGGGGAGTGCTAGATCAAACAATTTGACCTTGCAAGCATTTGTCATACAAATAGAGGCGATTCGGGAATAATTGTCTGATAAAAGGGAGCGTCATGGCGCGAGGGTCGAGATCATCTGGAATTTTCATATCCGGGCTGCTGTCATGCTTGACTTTAATGCTAATTCCATGCGCGGCACCGGCATCTGCGTCGCATCCGCGAGGTTCGGTGGCGAGCGCGTCAAAGACCAGATCGACCGCGACCTGGACGCCGGATAACGGCAACGGTACATTCACCAATCCTTTGTTTTATGACGAATTTTCAGATCCGGACCTGATCCGCGTCGGCGACTGGTTCTACCTGACCGGCACCACCATGCACGCCATGCCGGGCCTGCCGATCCTGCGCTCGAAGGATTTGGTGAATTGGGAGTTTGTCGCTTACGCCCTCGACAAACTCGACCTCGGTCCGGCCTACCGTCTGGAGGACGGCAAGAATATCTACGGTCAGGGTATTTGGGCGCCGTCCTTCCGCTACCACGACGGCAAGTTCTACATCTTCGCGAACGTCAATGGCCAGATGACCCAGATGTTCACGGCCACCGATCCGAAGGGGCCGTGGACGCGCACGTCGATGAAGCGCAGCTTTCACGACCTGTCCGTCCTGTTCGACGACGGCAAGGCCTATGTCGTCTGGGATCACCAGGCGATGCACCTGGCCCAGCTTACGGACGACCTGACCGACATCGTTCCGGGCACCGAG
>JBDUBN010000243.1:0-4643 GCA_040004085.1 Novosphingobium sp. | reverse complement strand
GAACAGGCCGTGGCCGCGCGGTACGACATTCGTTCGATCCCCACGCTCATTCTGGTGAGCAAAGGGCGCGAGGTTGCGCGGCAAGCAGGTGCCATGCCGACGAACGCGATCGTTCAGTGGGCGCGGCAGACGAGCGGGACACACGCCGCAACCTGATCCTGAAAAAAGCCTCTCGCGCAGCGGGCTTGTGCGCCTTAAGACCATGGGCGACGGCAACGAAGGAACCCCCGGCATGAGCGACATTTTCATCGGCCTTGGCGCGAATGGTGAACGGCAGGTGCTGACGCTGGGCCGGGCGAACCGCCACGGGCTGGTCGCGGGCGCGACTGGCACCGGCAAGACGGTGACGCTGCAATCGATGGCCGAGCAGTTTTCCAGCAACGGCGTGCCGGTGTTCCTTGCCGATGTGAAGGGCGACCTTTCCGGCATCTGCATGGCGGGCAGCGCCGAATTCAAGCATGCCGATGTCATCGCCCAGCGGGTGAAAGACATCGGCCAGACCGACTTTGCCTTTCACGACAACCCCGCCGTGTTCTGGGACTTGTACGGCGAAAAGGGCCACCCGATCCGCACGACGATTTCCGAAATGGGTCCGCTACTGCTGTCGCGCCTGCTCGGGTTGAACGAGACGCAGGAAGGCGTGCTCAACATCGCCTTCCGCTATGCCGACGACAACGCGCTGCTGCTGCTCGATTTCGACGACCTTCAGCAAACCCTGATGACTTGCGCGCAGCAAGCGACCGAACTGGCGGGAAAGTACGGCAACGTATCGAAGGCCAGCGTCGGCACCATCCAGCGCCAGTTGCTCGCCTTTGAAAGCCAGGGCGCGGCGCGCTTTTTTGGCGAACCGGCGTTCGAGATCAACGATTTCATCCGCTGCGACGAAAACGGCAAGGGCGTGATCAACATCCTTGCCGCCGACAAGCTGATGCAAAGCCCCAAGCTTTACGCCACCTTCCTGCTGTGGCTGCTGTCCGACCTGTTCGAGGCGCTGCCCGAAGTCGGCGACCCGGATAAGCCCAATCTGGTGTTCTTTTTCGACGAGGCGCACTTGCTGTTCGATGACGCCCCGCAAGCCCTGTTTGACAAGGTGGAGCAGGTCGTCCGTCTGATCCGGTCAAAGGGCGTGGGCGTTTTCTTCATCTCGCAGAACCCGATCGACATCCCCGAAAAGATCGCCGGGCAGCTTGGCAACCGCGTCCAGCACGCTTTGCGCGCGTTCACCCCGCGCGACCAGAAAGCGATTCGGGCGGCGGCGGAGACGTTCCGGATCAACAAGGATCTGGATGTCGAAACGGTGATCACCGAACTGAAGGTGGGCGAAGCGCTGGTTTCGGTGCTCGACGTCGAAGGCGCGCCCACCGTGGTCCAGCGCACGCTGATCGCGCCGCCCGGATCACGGCTTGGCCCGGTGAGCGACAAGGAGCGCGCAATCATCCAGTCGATCAGCCCGTTTGACGGCAAGTACGATACCTTGGTCAATCGCGAGTCCGCGTCCGAAGTGCTGGCGAAAAAGGCCGCGGACGCCGCCGCCGCCGCGCAAGTGGTGGCCGAGCAAGGCGCGGAAGTTCAACGTGGGCAAGCCCGGCAGACCCCCAGCATGTGGGAACGCGCAGGAAAAGCAGCGGCAGGCGCGGTGGCTTCGTCCGCCGGAGCAGTGATCGCCGCGCAGCTCACCGGCAAGAAATCGCGCGCTTCCCCGATGGGATCGGCGGCAAGCGCGGCGGTCGGCACCATCGCCACCTCGCTCGGCGGCGCAGCGTTTGGGCGGTTCGCGCGCGGGTTGCTGGGCGGGTTGTTGCGTTAATTGGCGACAGGCGGCTGTTCGTCGATGGTCACGGCGGTTATCCGTTTGGTTAAACAATAACGCTATGAAATGTCGATTGATCGCACGGGGAACACTAATGCGTCGGGCAATGCTGGCAGTTTCCGCTTTGGCCGTGGCAGTTGCCGCAACGATGCCTGCGCACGCCAAGCCAACCAAGCATCCTACCATAAAACTGGTTCCACCCTCGCCTCCGCCCACCCCTGCCCCGCCGCCTCTGCCGCCAACCCCGCTCGGCAAGCTGGGCAATGCCGTCACTCCGTCAGCGTACCGCCTCGACGTGACGCTGGACCCGGCGAAGGAACTTTTCACCGGCCACGCCGAAATCGACGGCGAACTGAGCGCGGCGGCTACCCACGTGTTCCTGCACGGCAACGGGCTGACCATCCGCCAGGCCACCGCTACCACAGGTGGCAATGTGCTGACCGGCACATGGACCCTGCTTGATGACGAAACCGGCGTCGCCGCGCTGACCTTCGCCGAACCGCTGCCGGCAGGCCGCGTGACGTTCCGCTTTGATTACGATGGCGTGTTCAACAAAGGCCCGGTCGGGCTGTTCCATGTAAAAGTCGGCGACGACTGGTACGGCTGGAGCCAGTTCGAATCGATCGACGCCCGCTCCGCCTTCCCCTCGTTTGACGAACCCGGTTTCAAGACGCCCTATACCGTCACCCTGCGCACTCCGCCCGGCCTGACCGCCGTGAGCAACGCGCCAGAACTGACCAAAACACAGGAAGCGGGGCTGGACGTCCACCATTTTGCCCCGACCCTGCCGCTGCCGAGCTATCTGGTGGCGATGATGGTCGGGCCGTTTGCCGTGGCCGAAAGCATGGTCCCGCCCACCCCGCAGCGCGAAACGCCTCTGCCGCTGCGGATCATTTCGCCCAAGCCGAACGCTGACCGGCTGAGTTTTGCGCTGGAAAATTCCAAGGCCATCGTCGCGCTTCTCGAAGACTACTTCAGCCAGCCGTTCCCCTATCCCAAGCTCGACCAGATCACCTCGCCGATCATGCCCGGCGCGATGGAAAACGCCGGGGCCGACAACTATGCCGACAATATCATCGTCATGGGCGAGGACGCGCCGGTGCCGCAAAAGCGCAAGTTCGGCATGGTCGTTGCGCACGAACTGGCGCACCAATGGTTCGGCGATCTGGTCACCCCGGCATGGTGGGACGACATCTGGCTGAACGAGAGTTTCGCCAACTGGATGGGCTACCGCATCGGCAATGCATGGCGGCCAGACCTGCACATAGGTTCCGGCGCGACGGCCGAGGGTTTTGCCGCGATGGGCACCGATGCGCTACTCGCGGGCCGCCCGATCCATCAGGCCATCACCATGAGCAACCAGATCGACGCGGCGTTTGATACGATCACTTATGGCAAGGGCGGTCATGTCGTGGCGATGATCGCGGCGTTCATGGGCGACGAGAAATTCCGCGATGGCGTGCGCCGCTACATGGCTGCGCACCGTTACGGCAACGCCAGCAGCGCCGAGTTTTTCAGCGCCATGGCCGAAGTCTCCGGCGATCCGCGCATCCTGCCGGCGATGCAGAGCTTTACCGATCAGCAGGGCGTGCCGCTGATCACGTTTACGCGCGAAGGGGCGGGCTATATCGCCGCGCAAAGCCGCTATGCCCGGCTGGGCACCACCCCGCCGGACACAAAATGGGGCGTGCCGCTGTGCCTGCGCAAGGGCGTGACGCGGCAGTGCCAGCTGCTCGATGGCCCGCAAGCGGCGGTGGCGATCACCGGCACCGGCGCGCTGATGCCCAACGAAAACGGCACCGGCTATTACCGCTTTGAACTGCCGAAAAAAGACTGGAACGCGCTGATCGCCGGTGCTGACAAACTATCGGGCAATGAGGCGCTGGCGGTATCTGACAGCCTGATCGCCAGCTTTCAGGCAGGCCGCGCGCACGCCACCCAGCTTGAGACTCTGGCTCGCAAATTGGCGCGCAACCCCGATAGCCACGCTTCCGCAGCGGCGCTGAACGGGATGGAGATGCTGCGTTCGGCAGGCTTGCTCGATGACACGGCCACCTCGGCTTATCGCGGGTTCGTGGCCCGGCTCTATGCGCCCATGCTTGCCGCCGCCAAGCTGGACTTGCGCGCCGGGGCCTATGCCGCCGAAGATGCCGAAACCATGCAGCGGCGCGTCGATATGGTCGGAGCGCTGGCGAACGTGGCGAAAGCTGGCGATCTGCAGGCGCGGCTGGCCGATGCCGCAGCCGCCTATCTGGGCGGCGACAAGGGGGCGCTGGATCCGATGTGGTTTGACAACGCATTTGGCGCGTGGGTTGAGCGTGAGGGACTGATCGGGGCGCAAAAGCTGATGGCCGCAGCGCTGGCATCGCAAGACCCGGTGCTGCGCCCGACGCTGCTGGGAGCGCTGGGCAGTAGCGGCAAGATGGACGTCGCGACATGGCTGCTGAGCGAAGGACCGGACCCCAAGCGGGCTGCCGAACAGGCCAAGTCCGACACTGCGGGCCTGCGCCTCAGCGAACGGCTCGGTCTGGTGCGCGACGTCACGGCCACCGGAGGGACGCGCGATCTGGGCTATGCCTGGGTCAAGGCGCACCTCGAGGATCTGATGGGCGGTGCGGGCGGCATCTTCTTCTCATCACGCCTGCCGCAGATGCTTGGCGGATTTTGCAGCGTGGAACGCGCCGATGAGTTCGCCAGCGAACTGCGCCCGCGCTTTGCCGGCAAGGCCGGGGCGCTGGAATTGGAACGGGTAATCGAACGCGTGCGCGACTGCGCCGTGCTGCAATCCGCCCGCAAGGATGAGGCCAGCGCCGAAGTCGCGCAGTTGCGGTAA
>JBDUBN010000242.1:0-4665 GCA_040004085.1 Novosphingobium sp. | reverse complement strand
TGGTCGGACAGCTCGAGACCGGTGCGATCCTTGAAGGCGCCGAGAAATACCAACGCATTGCGCAGGAGCGCGGGCTGCCGCGTGACAGCCACTAATCGCGTGACAGCCACTAATGGAGTACAACATGATTAGCGGTGCTATATTGATAGGCGGAGTTGCCCGCGAAGGCAAAAACCGGTTTCGTGCGATCAACCCGGCCAGCGGCGAACTGCTCGAGCAGGACTATTTCGAGGCAACACAGGATGACGTTGCCGATGCTTGCACACTGGCGGAGCAAGCATCGGAATCTTTCGCAGAATTGTCGCCGATTGCACGTGCCGAATTTCTCGAAGCCATCGCCGAAGCTATTTTGGCCATCGGCGAACCGCTTATCGAAACGGCCATGGCAGAAACCGGACTCCCGCGTGTCCGGCTCGAAGGCGAACGGATGCGCACGGTCAACCAACTGCGTATGTTTGGATCCGAGCTTCGGCGTGGCGAATGGCTCGATGTTACCATCGACCTCGCCATACCCGAACGAATTCCGCCGCGATCCGATTTGCGCCGGATGAATTGGCCGGTCGGGCCGGTAGCGGTATTCGGCGCCTCGAACTTCCCACTCGCCTTTTCGGTGGCGGGCGGTGACACCGCTTCGGCTTTGGCTGCGGGTTGCCCGGTGGTGGTCAAGGGGCATCCCGCTCATCCCGGAACGGGTGAGCACGTCGCCCGCGCGATTTGCGATGCGGTTCGCGCTACCGGTTTGCCGGGCGGCGTCTTTTCCTATCTTCCGGGCAGCGAGCATGCGCTTGGCGGCGCGCTGGTTGCCGATCCGCGGATCAAAGCGGCAGGATTTACCGGCTCGCGCGTTGGCGGACTTGCACTAGCCGAAATCGCCGCGCGTCGGCCGGAGCCGATTCCGGTCTTTGCGGAAATGAGTAGCATCAATCCGGTTTTGTTGCTGCCTGCCGCGCTGGAGGCGAAGGCGGAGGCGCTGGGCGCGGCATTTGTCGGATCGCTGACCATGGGCGCGGGCCAGTTTTGTACCAATCCAGGATTGGTCATCGCAGTAGAGAGTCCCGCACTCGACCGGTTTGTCGCGGCCGCAACTGAAGTGATTCGGGCAATCGAACCGCAGGTCATGCTGACTCCAGGGATTCATCGAGCCTACGAAAGCGGCATTGCCGCTCTGGAGGGTCACAAGGCAACGCGACACGTGGCTGGCGTGGCTGAAGCGGATGCGCCCAACCGTTGTTCTGCGTCTTTGTTCGCAACAACCGGCAGCGAATTTCTGGCTTCAGCCGAGCTCGGCAACGAAGTCTTTGGTAGCGCATCGCTGATCGTGCGTTGCCGTGATTTGCAGGAGCTTCTGGCGGTTGTCGAAGGAGTTGAGGGACAGTTGACTGCAACCCTACATGCGGATTCTGGCGATGCCGGCTTGGCCGCCCGGCTAATGCCGATATTGCGCCGCAAGGTTGGGCGCATTCTTGCAAATGGCTGGCCAACCGGGGTCGAGGTTTGCCCGGCCATGGTTCACGGCGGACCGTTCCCGTCCACGACCGATGCCCGCATCACTTCGGTCGGCACCCTGGCGATGACGCGGTTTCTAAGGCCGGTCTGTTATCAGGACATTCCGGACGAACTTCTTCCGGTTCCACTGCAGAGCACCAATCCATGGGAGTTGCCGCGCCGGATCGATGCGGGGACCTAGGGTCCTGACCCTAGTCGGCGACCCGCTGCACCATGATTTCTCCGATCGGGCAGTATTCCTGACCGGCCACGTCCGCAGAAAACGAGAACAGGTCGCCGGCATTGGGTTGGTTGGCCAGTTCTCGTTCGCTGAGCCCTTTGCTAGCGGATGTTGCATAGACGGTTCGGCCGTCGCTGCCGCCAAACGCCAGCTTGGTGATATTGGCCGCCGGGTATCTGACAACGGTAAGCAATTCGCCGCTGGGTGAATAGCGGCGCGCCGACCACCCGCCCCACAGTCCGGTCCAGACGCAATCTTCGCCATCGACTATCGGGCCGTCGGGATAGCCGTCCGCCGGGTCGATCTGTACGAAAAGTCGCGTGTCGTACAGTGCGCCATCGTCGGCAATCCGACTCACGCTGATTGTCCCTGCCAAGGTGTCGGTGTGATAGAGCAAGTCGCCGCTACAGTTTGCAGCTGGACCGTTAGTAATGGCTATCCCGGAAATGACACGAGCGATCCCCCTCGCATCGGCGCGAAAGAAGCTGCCGGTCGACTGGCTCTCACCGTCGTCCATCGAACCAAACCAAATGCGGCCGTGAGAATCGACTGTCGCGTCGTTCAGGCGGTTGCCGGGAAATTCGGGTTCGACATCGCCCAAGTGAGTGAAGGTCTCGCTGTGCCGGTCGAAGCGGCTGAGCCCTGATTGCAAACCGCAAATCAGGCCGCCCGACGCGTCCGGAAGTATCCAGCCGGGTTGGGCAGGGGCATTCCAGCTATCGAGCGCGCCGCTATCCGGGGTGAAACGATGCAGCTTGCTCTGCTTGATGTCGACAAACCACAAGGCCTGCTCTTGGGGAATCCAAACCGGGCCTTCGCCTAGCGTTGCGCCAACCCGGCATGCGACCTCGGCTGAAAGCTCCATCATCGTATCAGCGCCAGCCTGCATCAACGAAGTAGCTGTGAGCGGTGCACATTCGCGCATCGTCGGAACTAAGAAAGAGTGCCATTGCGGCAACATCCCTGGGCATGACGCGGCCCTTAATGCACTGGTTTTCGACAATCCGGGCGGCCTCGGCCGGATCGTGCCAAAGCAGGTCCTGGCGGGTAGTTTTTACCCCGCCGGGAACGATCGCGTTGACGCGAATACCATATTTGCCAAGATCCTTGGCAAGACCGCGGGTCATGCCCTCGATCCCCGCTTTTGCGGTCTGATAAAGCACCAGATCGGGCAGTCCCAAATGCCAGCTAATCGAACTCAGGTTGATGATCACCCCACGGCCCGCCTTGCGCATCGCAGGGATCACTGCTTGGGTCGCGAAAAATATATGGCGCAGATTAACCGCTATCCGCTGGTCCCAATATTGGGGAGTGACTTCCTCGATTTTGTGGCGGTCGTCGTTGGCAGCGTTATTGATCAGCACTTCGACGGGGCCGTGGGCCGCGACAATTTTATCGAAAGTCCGGTTGAGCGCATCGACATCCTGCAAGTCGCATGGATGGAAATGAACCGGATGGCGGGCTGTGGGGGCCAGCCGTTCGACCAATCGGCGCGATTCCAGTTCCGCGATATCAACGAAGCTCACTCTTGAGCCGTGCTCTACAAAGGCCAAGACAAACGCCTCTCCGATCCCCGATCCACCGCCTGTGATCAGCACATGCTTGTCGCGCAGACTGGGATAGATGGCATGACCGGTGGATTCATCCGCCAGTCCACCTGCAAAGGCTTCGTCGGTGCCAGACTTGTCCGCTTGCATCATAAACCGGTTCCCAAAAGGCCGCGCGCCGCTAGGTTCGACATCAGTTTGCCAATGCCGAACGTCCAGGGAGCGACCGTATTCGTAGTTGCGACCCTGTTCTCAAGCGTTCCCAAAAGTGGAGTGGAGATGCGGACGATGTCACCGACCTTGTGGGTGAATCCGAGCCCAGGCTCGTCGCGATCCTGCGATGGCGCAAACAGGGTGCCGAGGAACAGCGCAAAGCCATCGGGGTAACAATGCTCGCTCATAGTTTGGGCAATCAGTTCGTCTGGATCGCGGCTGATTTGCTTCATCGAACTCGAACCGTCGAGCACCGAGCCGGTTGCGTCGCTGATATTCAGTGCGATCTCCATCGCGCGCACGTCATCCATTGTGAAACCTTCGTCGAACAACCGGATTAGCGGTCCAAGCGAGCAGGAAGCATTGTTGTCTTTTGCCTTGCCCAGCAAAAGCGCCGAGCGTCCTTCGATGTCCCGCAGGTTCACGTCGTTGCCCAGCGTTGCGCCGACAGCGCCCCCGGACGCATTAACGATCAGCACAACTTCGGGTTCGGGATTGTTCCACGCCGAATCCGGTCGCACCCCGACCTCGGCCCCCCAGCCGACGGTTGACAGCGGCTGCGATTTCGTAAAGATTTCGGCGTAGGGCCCGATCGCTACTTCGAGATATTGCGACCAGACGCCCTCTTCGATGAACGCGGCCTTGAGCGCTTCGGCCTCGGGCGATCCCGGCACAACCGTTTTGATGCCCGCGCCGATGCGTTGCTCGAGACGGGAGCGGATGCTTGCCGCGACTGCCGGGTCCCCGCGGGCGCTTTCTTCGATTACCCGTTCGAGTGCCGAAACCGCGAAAGTAACCCCCGAAGCCTTGACGGCCTGGAGATCGATCGGGCTCAGAATTCGTGCACCTTGGCCGCAGGGAGGGACGAGGCCGAGCTCATTGACTGGGCCCAGGTCTTCGCCGTTTATCAGGACCGGATTGCCCAGTTCGATTGCTTGCGAAACCGTAGGAGCTGAGCGGGAAATGTCACGCGCGCGCCCATTTTGGATAACGATAGGGGAAGGCCCGGCACCCAAATCGACCCGGCCGATAAAGGTTCCGTCCTGCCAGTCTGCAGGCAATGCGGACGGTAATTCAAACATCGGCCTTCTGTATCCTCTCACCCAATGACAATTTTTGTGGTATCGCTACCATTGATTTTTCACCCGAGCTTTGTCAAGTTGTTTGAGCAAGGCCCAG